>JALUDQ010000105.1 GCA_027043985.1 Desulfurococcales archaeon | reverse complement strand
AGGAGTAATGTAAAGCTATAATCATACACCGAATACCTCATCCCAGAACGGCGAGTTTTCAGCATCAACTAGTCCGATATTTAACTCTCCAATCTCTAACGTTCTCAATAGCGAGCCTCAACATCTTTGTGATATTCGCTCCTTAATATTTTAATATTTAGTCCTTACTTTATGAATATCATCATAAACAAGCCATAACACGTATAATCTCAATGTGGAACCTACGCTAATAGATGACGGTAAGGTTAGAGAACTCAACGGTCTATAGTCGAAGCGTTAACGGTATTGCTGCTTTGAAGAGAGGTAAGGAGAACCTTGGGGAATTAAAGAGGCTAGGATAACTCAAAACGTATTGTTATCGAAGTTTTGAAGGTTTATAGATTTCTCAGCTGAATTTAAGGGGAGGTTAAGAGTAGGGGCTAGCGTTGAGGCTACATTAGAAGGATATAGTAGGTCTAGAGTGGATCCGTAGAATAGCAGGGCTATCTAAGTAGTATTTTAATACTAATTTTAACTATTTTCTAGAGGCAATGAAATCCTTATATATGGCTATAATATTTTAGAATTTAGCTGGAATATTATGGTGGTGCACTGGAGTGCCTAAAGATTCTACATGTGAGGACATGTGCTGTAAACAGCCAAAAGACGTTCATCCAAAGTGGCTTAAGCTTCGTAATATTGTTAGAGCACTTCGTTTTCGAATTAGATGGTTAATAATTGAGTATATTGGTGAAGGTAGTAGGAGTACGAAAGAAATCTATAATTATCTGATTGAGAGAGGGGAGAAGATAACTATGTCTGGACTATATTATCACCTCTCTGAACTCAAGAATGCAGGTATCATAGAAGTTGCTGGATATAAGGAGGAAGGGGGCGGTGCACCTGAGAAAATATGGAAATTAAAGACTAAGAGAATCGTGATCGATTTAGTAGAAGAAGGGTGTAGCTAAAATGAATATTACTACAATCATTATTAATGTAATAGCCATTATAGGGCTTTCGGCATCCCTCATTAAGAATAAAGAGAAAACAAAGAAATCGCTTAAAGTAGCTGGTAAAATGTTTATCGAAATGCTCCCTACGGTCCTCATAATTATAGTCATTATAGGTCTAATTAATGGATTTGTAAGCCCAGATAAAATATCTGCGTTTATAGGTAATCGGTCTGGAATCATCGGTGTAATAATTATCGGTCTAGTGGGTACAGTAATGTATATTCCATCTATAATATCATTTCCTCTAGCAGCTTCCCTTCTTGAGAAGGGTGCATCAATTAGTGCAGTTGCTGCTTTTATTACTACATTAACGATGATTGGAACTATTACATTGCCTTTAGAGATAAAGATACTTGGAAAGAAGATAGCTCTTCTTAGAAACGGAATAAGTTTCGTCATTGCTATAATTATTGCATTAATCATGGGGGCTATTCTATGAGGAGCGATTTAAAATTTAGAAAAGGGAGTGAGAAATCAAAAATACGAATTTGGGCACTACTAGGAGTAACTTTGGCTATAACTGCACTGCTACTATCGTCTTTCCCGAAGGAAAGAGGAGTAGTAATCAATACTATATGGAACTATTTCACTGAAATGATACTCATTCTTCCCGCAGTTATGATTCTACTAGGTTTACTTGAGGTATGGGTACCAAGAGATATAATAGTTAAATATCTTGGAGAGTCCTCAGGAGTAAAGGGTGTTTTCCTTGCAATAGTTTTAGGTGCGTTACCTTCCGGTCCTCTATACATAGCTTTTCCAATAGCAGCTTCACTACTCAAGAAGGGTGCAAGGGTATCCAACATAATAGTTCTTCTTTCCGCATGGGCATGCATAAAGATACCACAAGAGATGGTGGAGCTCCAGTTTCTTGGGCTTCACTTCATGGTAGCAAGGCTTCTCCTAACAATAGTTTTTGTAATCATTATGGGGCTCCTTATAGAGCAGATAATAAAATGGAGCAATAACAAAGGGGGTGTAGGTAATGCGGTGTATTAATCGTGTATTAGCAATTGCTCAAATTGCAACGTTTGCTATTACTGCAACTACATCAATTCCACTACTTGTATCCTATTTGAGGAATACTAGTCCCATGAATCCTGTCTTTATCCACTTACATTCTTGGTTTGGGCTTGCTTTCATAACGATAGCAATTCTTAAAATCATTGAGAGAAAGAATGTAATACTAAGTCAACTAGGATTAAAGCTGAGTAAAGGTAAGAAGAATTCCTAACGTGTTACAAGGATTAATGCTTATCAAAAAGTCTTATTATTTTAATATCATTCACCAAAAACAATAACCCTTGGACACGCCATATCTGAGAATTCAACTTAGTTACGTGGTTTAGGTTAAGTCATCAGCGAAAAAGCAAACACATTTGCCTCCTCTAGGTGTGGCAAATTGCATGAAGATCTCAACTACAAGAAATAGCCGGGTATATAGAAGACTTACCGGGACAAAGTTGTATCAATAGACTATGTAAAAGCTTTATCCAATCTTATGATGAATAGCCGAAGAGAACTATATATGGAGTTTATTTGTGGCGGGCCCGCCGGGATTTGAACCCGGGATCTCCGGCTCCGAAGGCCGGCGCCTTATCCTGGCTAGGCTACGGGCCCGGGGTTCTTGATTTTGTTGTGGGAAAAATGTGTTTATTGTTTTTCTAGGGCTTGTAGGGCTTTTTCTGCCATGTCTTTTATTACTTTGTATGGGTCTTTTGCTTTCATTACTGCTGAGGCTACTAGTACTCCTATTGTTCCTAGTTTTATTGCGGCTGCTACGTCTTCTCCTGTAGTTATTCCTGCTCCGGTTAGTATTTTGACTTTGGGGTTTACTTTTCTGATTAATTCTACTGATCTGGTTACTACTTCTGGTTTCGCTTTTGAGACGGGGATTCCTGTTCCTATTAGCTCTGGTGGTTCTACGGCTATCATGTCTGGTTCCAGTACTGCTACTGCTGCTCCTACTTCGGGTGTGTCTCCGCATACTAGGGTTTCGAGTCCTAGTTCTCTGGCTTTTACTACGAGTTTGTGTATGTCTGCGAGTTTGAGCTGGTGTTCGCTATGGTTTAATAGTACTCCTTTTACTCCTACTTCCTTTAACGCTTCTACTGGTATGTAGCCTGTATGTGCTCCAAGCTTATACGGGTCAGCGTGTTGTGCATAGACTGGTATTTCTACGGTTTGTATAATTCTATAGAGTTCGGTGAAAGGTGGGATTACTATTACTGTAACACCTGTCTCTTTAGCAACTTTTTCTGCTTGTTTCGCTATTTCAAGTGCTTTTTCTCCGAATGCTTGGGGATAGGCTTTATAGTTTATTGCTATTATAGGTGTTGTCATGGTTTAAGCCTCTACTGTTTCTATTTTAGTGTGTTATTGGAAAAATAAGGTTGAGTTCGTGTATGTTTTCCTAGACTAATAAAAATTGTTAGTCGTGTACTTCGCCTGTAAGCATTTCGCTGTGTCTTATTTTGACTTTGTATTCTTCTGCTTTGTAGAACCTGTTCTTTAGCTTCTCTAGTACTTGCGGTAGTGTTGTGTACTCCATTTCTTCTGGTCCGAGACGGTGTGGCATGAATGGTCCGTGGCGTCTCATGTAGTCTGCTATTTGTTGTGCTAGTCTTCTAGTCTCGTCGAAGGCTGGGTCGTCGAATAGGTCTGCGGGTCCTACTAGTCTACCGTTCTTTATTTGGAAGCCTAGTGCGATTACTCTTGGTGGTCCATCGAATCTTGTGCATTTTGCGTATCTCTGTGGTACTGGCATTAGTGGTCCGTGGTGGCTTCCTCTCATCCACCCGGCTACTAGGTGGGGGAATGAGAATGGCTCTAATACTTCTCCTACTGCTGGTAGACCGTGTTGTGCTCTCACTATCATTACTGGGTCATCTTTACCCACGTATTTGCCAGCTATTAGGTTTAGTCTCTCGGTGCTTACCACCGCCGCTATTAGGTTGTCTTCTTTGCGGAAGACTCTCTTTATAACGTATCTTGAGGGGGTTCCTATGAGTGCTAGGATGTCGTAGAGTTCTTCTGGAGCGTTTAGTTTTACTGCCTTTCCTTCCATTACATCGTAGATCTCGAATGTGAAGCCTGAATGCATTCTCGGGTCAATTACGAGTCCAGCTGTATTGAATGGGTCAGCAAATATACGGTATAGTGGTAGGTTAAAGGCACCTGGTTCTGTTTTATCGGCCATGAATATTATTACTGGTTCTGAGGGTCTCTCAACGAATTCCATTTCAGCTACTCCTGGTCCCAGGCCACG
>JALUDQ010000104.1 GCA_027043985.1 Desulfurococcales archaeon | reverse complement strand
GAAGCAGCTAAAACCGTTATCCGCGACTATCATAGAGGTAAACTATTATTCTATGTGCCACCAGAGGAATATTTGTCACAACGATAGGTACTAAGATAACATGTTTTCGTAAATAAACTAGTTGAAGAAATATTAGGGGTACTTACTGTTTTCGTGAAATTTTTATGCTTTTGACAACTCTATTTAGAAACGCAAATATATGTTAAAACCGTTTAGAGCTAATGGAGGCGCATCGTTCTTGTCTGAAGAAAACATTGAGATCTCCTGGATGGTTGGAGGTCCAGCTGGCGCAGGCGTTATGAGGACTGGACAAGTATTTGCTGCAACACTAATCTATATGGGCTACTACGTCTTTGGGACAAACGAGTATCCTAGCCTAATACGCGGCGGCCACAATATGTACAAGATCTATGCTAGACTCGGGGAACAAGTATACTCGCAACTAGACTTAGTAGACCTTTACCTAGCATTAGATAAGCTAGCAGTTGAGAGACGCATAAACGAGATACGAGAGAACGGGATACTAGTATATGATTCCGATGAAGTTCGGGGACTTGAAAAGAAGCGAGACGACCTATATTATTTCCCGGTACCCATGAGGACTATTACACGTGAACTAAAGGTTCCAATAGTTACGCGCAATATGGCGGGTCTGGGTGCTTCAGCATATATTTTGGGGATACCCTTTGAATACGTTGAGAAAGCTATTAGGAGGATACTGCCACGATATATTGATGAGAACATTAAGGTGGCTAGGAGAGGCTACGAGTACGCTGAGGAGCATTATGAGGGAGAAAAACCGAAACCCTTGAAGATAGGAGAGTATAAGCCGAAACTCTTCATTGACGGGAACTCTGCTACAGCTATAGCCGCTATAAAAGCTGGCATGAAGCTTCTCGCAGCATATCCAATAACGCCTCAAACCCCATTACTAGAATACGTTGCCCAACACGCTGACGACTATGGAGTAGTCGCGATACAAGCCGAGCACGAGATAGCGAGTATACTAATAGCGATAGGAGCAGGCTATGCTGGAGTAAGAGCTATGACCGCGACTTCGGGTCCCGGGTTATCATTAAAGACTGAGAGCATAGGATTAGCCGCTATGGCTGAAATACCATTAGTCATAGTCAATGTTCAACGCCAAGGGCCAAGTACTGGTATGGCCACGCATCAAGCCCAGGGAGACCTAATGTTCTCAGTGAACATAGGTCATAGCGAAAACACTATCGTTGTATTGGCTCCAGGAGACGTCGAGGAAGTATTCTACTATATACCAGAGTCCTTCAATATCGCGGAAAAATACCAGCTACCAGTAATAGTCTTACTCGATAAATACTTAGCTGAATCCCACTACACGCTAGACGCTATAGATTATTTAAGAAACGTTAGAATAGAACGAGGACCGATACTCTCAGAAAAAGACATAGAGGAGATGAAGAAGCGTGGAGAAGAATACCTACGCTACAAGATAACCGAGACAGGTGTTTCGCCGAGAATAATACCCGGAACAAGAGGCGCATTATTCCGCTGCGAGGGAAGCGAACACGATGAACACGGCTACTATACGGAGAAGCCAGAGAGAGTAACAGCTATGTGGAGGAAACGATTCCGTAAACTAGAAACACTGCTAAGAGAGCTACGTGAGCGAGAGTTCCCCCTAGTAAAATATTATGGCTATCCGCCTGAAGAGACTGATGCAGTACTAGTTATATGGGGCTCGGTTAAAGGCCCAGTACTAGAGGCTCTGAGAATACTGAGAAACGAGTACAAGTTAGGTGTACTACAAGTAGTGTTGATGAAACCCTTCCCGGACAAAGAAGTACTAGACATCTTAACGAGAGCTAAGCAGGTAGTAGACGTTGAGAACAATTATACCTCACAACTAGCCCGCCTTATCCGAGAGGAAACAGGCTACCATATTGAGAAGAGGATAAACAAGTATGATGGAAGACCCTTCAACCCAGTTGCTCTTTCAAAACAACTACGCGAGGTGATAGGCTAATGCCCCATAAGCCAGAAGACTATGATTCACGTAGATGGATTCAATGGTGCCCCGGCTGTGGAAACTATGCAATACTAGTAGCTTTCCGCCAAGCACTAGCGGAACTAGACCTTGACCCTGAGGACATAGTGGTTATAACGGGTATAGGATGCTATGGACGTATGAACAACTATGTAGTAGCTAACGGGTTCCACGTAATTCATGGAAGACCAATACCCGTTGCAACAGGGGTAAAGCTGGCTAACCCTAAGCTCACGGTCTACGCTTTTAGTGGAGATGGAGACGCCTATGCCATAGGTATAAGCCACCTACCCCACGTAGCCCGACGCAATGTTGGCATAAAATTGATTGTACACAACAATGCTGTCTACGGGCTAACGAGGGGACAGGTCTCACCTACTAGCCCTAAGGGCATGAAGACTAAGACTACTCCTAAGGGGGCGATAGTAGAGCCCATAAACCCCATAGCACTAGTTCTAGCGAGTGGTGCAACATTTGTTGCCCGCGGCTTTGCTGGAGACATACAGCACCTCAAGTACCTTATAGTAGAAGCCACTAAGCACCGGGGCTTTGCTTTCATAGACATACTGCAACCATGTGTGACATATAATTATATCTACACCTACCAGTACTTCCGCGAAAGAGTATACAAGCTAGAAGAAACAGGACACGATCCCACAGACTTTGCGGCTGCTTGGGAAAAAGCTTGGGAATGGGGCGACCGGATCCCAATAGGCATATTCTATCGTAGGGAGGATAAGCCAGCACTAGAAGAACTAATACCAGCTGTCAAGGAGAAACCATTGGTGGAACACAACTTAGAAGACATTGATGTTAAAAAACTATTAGACGAGCACACAATCTAGCCCACAGCCCCTACTTCTATTTTGTCTTCAGATGACTTACCGGGTATGCTTGGCGGAGCCTCCAAGACAATTTTAAACTCAACCCCTTTTCTTAACCCTTCTAATAGTTCTCGTCCGAGACTCGTCAGCACGTATACTTTGTATAAGCCCTTAGAGTACACTTTATCAATGAACCCGAAGAACTCGAGCAAATGGAAGTAGGCTAGAACCCGGTAGCGTGGAATACTCGTCAATGATACTACGTCGCCTGGTCCTCTAGGCTTCTCCTCCAAGGCTTCTAGTATCTTCTTCAGCTCATCAGCTACGTTCAAATCGAGCTACACCATTAGATAGAGGTCAGCATTACCAAGACTATATAAGGCTAGGGGCTAGAAGGACTCCGCAGAAACCAATAACGGTGTTAAAGAAGCTCTAGGAGGAAGTTCCAGGTAAAAAAGTTAGAGTTAAGGATAGCGGAGAACAACCTCCTTACTCTTTTACCTCCTCTACGTGTATGATGCTTACTGGACAAGAGTTTGCAGCTTGCTCAGCACAGTCTTTTAGCTCCTCCGGTATAATGCCCTCAGCAATATTGTTTGGATCAGTCCTCCATTTCTCTACAATCTGGCTCTTATTGTCGTCTGGATTCATCTCGAAGACATCGGGACAGAGAGCTACACACACCATATCAGATATACACTGGTCTCTGTCTATCCAAACCTTGTATTTTGCCATAATCTTCTCACCAAGTAATCAACTATAGCGATACGGAATAAAAATAGTTTTTCTAATAACCACGTATAGATACGATATAATGTACAATAAACACACACCCCAACAGTACACTAGTACACAAACCAGTATACCAAACAATAAACAAACAACAACCAGGAAAACACACCAACACGCACCCAACCCCAGAGCTAGCCCAACCACCCAGAAACCCCAAGGACTGTGTAAGCTCCGGTAACACTACAAGAAACCCTAGAATCTTTAAACAAGTAATATGATCATAAAAACAATGTAAACGTAAAACAAACCATAACATTAGACACTAAGGGTAGAGATATAGCACTCCACCCGAAACCCTATTGGTGTGTACTATGGTGGGTAATACTATTGGTGGACACTAATACTTATCACCTAGCTATAACCTTTTATTGTAGTCTAGTTCTTTTAAAGTAGTTGTATTATAGTTGGATCATAGTATATGTAAGCTTATTCTAGTATAGGTTAGCGTTAATGTTTACTCAGTCTCTATGGTCTGAGATATAGCTCCCAGTACTGGGGCTTCTAGTAGTGGTTTACGTCTGGTATTACTCGTTGTTTATTGGGCTTAGTGTTCATATCCTAGTATTACCTTGAACCTAGTATACAGTGATGCCGCGTCCCTTATGAGAGTATTATAGGGTTT
>JALUDQ010000103.1 GCA_027043985.1 Desulfurococcales archaeon | reverse complement strand
CTAAAGCCATCGGAAAACGATATAGTAGTTGAGAAAACACGATACGACGGATTCTATGGAACCCCTATAGATGATTTACTAAGAGTATATGGTATAAGGTACGTCGTAATAGTGGGTACTGTAGCAAACATATGTGTACTGCACACAGCGGGAAGTGCTGCTCTTAGATGGTATAAGGTAATAGTACCATTAGATGGTATTAGCGCTCTAAACGACTTCGACTACTATGTAGCTCTAAGACAGATAGACTTCCTCTACAAGGGAATATTAGTGGAAAGTGTTGACGGGATAATCTTTAAGTAAAAATGTATTTTTATTCTCCTCAGCACGTTAGTCTTCCACCATTAACTCCCAATACCTGGCCAGTTATGAACCTTGAGCTAGGAGTAGCTAGGAAGAATACTGCTTCAGCTATGTCTTCGGGTCTAGCTATATCTTTTAATGGGTGAAGCTCTGCTATCTTCTTCCTTTTCTCCTCGGTGTCAATGAATTCTTTCACCATGTCTGTTTCAACAAAACTCGGTGCAACCGCGTTAACTCTTATCTTGGGTGCGAGCTCTACAGCGAGTCTACGTGTCAATCCTATAACGCCGGCCTTCGAAGCACAATAGGCAGCTGATGCAACAACATTTCCCGTCTGCCCTGCTATACTCGAAATATTGACTATACTAGCCCAGGGAGCCTTCCTGAGCAGGGGGAGAGCATATTTTGTCACCAGGAAAACACCAGTTAAGTTTACCGACAAGACCTTATTCCATACATCTAGCGGGGTCTCCTCTATGCTCCCAAAATATATTATCCCAGCATTATTTACGAGCACGTTCAAGTAGGGAATACTCTCGCCGATCTTCCCTAAGCCTTCTCTAACGCTTTCCTCGCTAGAAACATCCATTCTGATAAAGAAGCCCTCTCCACCTTCCTCTTTTACTAGCTTCAATGTTTCTTCAGCGGCCTTAAGGTTACGGTGATAAGTGAAGACAACATAGTATTCATTGCGAGCAAACTTTAATACAATCGCCCTACCTATGCCTCGATCTCCTCCAGTAACTAGAACATATCCTTTAGCCATTTCTATCTTCCTCGGAAAAGAATCTATTCGTAGCTCAGAAAAAACTCTAACTAAAAACCATTCTTTAATTAAACTATATGTTTATGGGACGTTTGCCATTACATTGTTGGTGTAGTGTATTCTCTTACGTGTCCTCTTATCCTTAGGAAACCTAGTACTGCAGCTCCTACGAACATTACTAGTCCCGCTATAATAGCTGGTGCTCCCACTAAGCTTGCAGATACAAGCCCTCCAAGGCTCAATGGCTGTCCAGTATATTGTGTCATTGTTGTCTGGCTAGTCATGTATCCTTGGATAAACGCTGTATTGGTGAAGGCTAATACTCCTAATAATATAAATATTATTCCTGCTAGAATCGTTAGGACCATTCCTAGTGTAAGCCAAGCAGATTTCCTTTTATACAGTTCCACAAGTCTACCCGAGGTATCTCTTACAACAATATTGTTTAATGGAAAATCTATCTTCGTCCTAAGGAAGCCGAGAACCATTATATATAACAACATCACAACGCTACCAGCAATGCCAGCAATAATGGTTCCAAGCCCTACACCACTTGTAGCGTAAACATATGCTCCATAACCTGTAAGCCCTACTGCTCCAATCAATCCTATTATAGCCATAACATAGGCCAAAGTTATCCAAATACTAGTCTTCTTAGTAACCTCTACTGAACCTCCACTCGTAGTAGGTATAACTGCTTTATCGACATTCATATCACCCTTCTTCCGCAAATGATTGAATATAAAAGCATAGATGAGGCTAAAGAATCCTCCAACAATCAAGGGTATTGATGCGGCAATACTCTGAGTCATCATATAGGCGGCTCCACCAAAGAATCCTATCGCTGAAACTATGGTGAGCACAAATACCAATGTTAGTATAATTGAAGTCTTTTCTGAAAGCACTATAATACGTCCCTGCATGTCTGCTACATGGAATTTTTTCTCCATTTACTCTCACATCTCCTAAATATAGATACACTGTGTACGCCGCCCCTATTAAGGCACTATGACGGCATGAGCCGAGACAATATTGTTGTCCAACAAAGCTACGGGAAGCATTGTAGCCAATGCTTTTATTGGAATATGTTAAATGCCTATGAGCTTAATGTTTAAAATCCCTCCATTATATATTATAATATATATTGGAATCTATCCCGGATGAAAACTATGAAGGGGTGAAAAGGAGGATGACTCTCCCACTAGTAAGAGATGTTATGAGTAAGAACCTCCCATTAGTAGCAGGAGACCAGAGCATAAGAAAGGCAGCAGAAGTAATGCTGAACACAAGGCTATTAGGAGTCGTAACAGTAGATGTAGACCGTAGACCAGAATACGTGTTAACTTATAGAAGACTAGTGAAGCTAGTAGCAGAAAACATTGACCTAGACGAACAAGTAGTAAAACACGCTGTGAGGAAACCAGTAACCGTAAGAGAAAATGATACTGTAATAGAAGCTCTTGAAGTAATGCGTAGAGAAAACGTTAGATTCATACCAGTAGTAAACGATAAAGGTGAAATTGTAGGCGTAGTAGAGCCACGCCATATAGCGCAGAGCATCTGGGACCTCCTATCCTACGGCTTAGCTATTGTTGAAGGCATGTTGAGGAGAACTGTTGTACTTGGAGGAGATGTAACTATTAGAATAGCGGCAAAAGCTATGAACGATAACAGTGTACCAGAAGTCTATGTTAAGTCTAAGCAAGGCGTATTAAAGATCCTAAGAGAATGGGACTTCCTAGAAGCAATAGCACGCGGCAACATTGACGAGGATAGAATAGAAGATTATGCCAAGACCACTATAATCAGAGTACCAAGTGGGTATGATGCAAAAGCAGCCGTAGAACTAATGGGTTACAATAATATCCTAAGACTACTAGTAGAAGAAGACGGCAAACTAAGAGTAGTAACACTAACAGACATGGCGTTCGAGGCGCTGAAATACATAGAAGAACTAAAAGCAAAGACAACATCATTCATACTAGTTAAAGCAGAGCCAGGCAAGGAAATAGACCTTGCAACAAGCCTACTAATGATACCAGAAGTAAAAGAAGTCTACACAATAGCTGGAGAATACGACCTACTAGTAAGAGCAGAAGCACCCGGACTAAGAGAACTATACACACTAGTATCAGAAAAGATAAGAAGAGACCCAAGAATAAGAGAAACAATAACACTCATAGGAGCCGAAATCGCTGAAAAGAAATGATATTCTACAAAACCTCATTTTTAGTTAAACTTTACAAAAAACGCTTTGCTAGAACATACTCGTTGATCCAAGGAATCATTTCTACTTGATAAAGCATATCGTGAAACCAAGTTCTTAAGATGGATCCATGCTTTCGTTTATTCTCGATTTCAACTTCTATATTAATGATAAGCAATCTCTCTAGAGCAATGGTATTGAGAGATCTTCAACTAATGTAAGAGAAGTCAAATGTAAAACAAGCATATTTTACACTGGGAGTAAAATTTATATTACAGAAAGAGCTCCGATAAATAATCGTGATATACTTGAATAAGTACATTTTAGCAGTGATCATATTAATTATTGGAGTAATAATAGGATATACAGCTACAATAACCTTTAGTAGCCATAGCAGAATGGTACTGAAACTCTATGCAGGAGCAGCTGCGGAAAAGCCTTGGAGAGAAATAATATCAGAGTTTGAAAAAGAGACTGGTATTAAAGTTGAAGCATATTTTAGTGGTTCTGGTAAGGTTCTTAGCGCATTAGAGATAACAAGAGATGGAGACCTCTACGCTCCTGGTTCCCCAGACTATATGGTTAAGGCAGTTGATGAGAATATAGTTGACCCCAAAACTATTAGAATAGTAGCCTACATGGTTCCAGCAATAATTGTTCCGAAAGGCAACCCGAAGAACATAACAAGTCTTGAGGATCTCGCAAAACCTGGTATCCGGATAGGCATTGGAGATCCTAAAACAGTATGTGTAGGGGAATACGCAGTTGATCTACTAAAATACAATGGACTATGGGAGAAGGTAAGGAACAATATTGTAACATATGCAGAAAGCTGCTCAAAAGTAGCAATGTTACCAGCAACTGGAGCAGTAGATGCTATTATAGGGTGGCATGTATTCCATTACTGGTATCCGAATAAGACCGAAATCATATGGTTGAAGCCAGAGCAAATACCAAAGATATCCTATATTCCCATAGGTATCACAACTTTTAGTAAGAATAGAGAAGCTGC
>JALUDQ010000102.1 GCA_027043985.1 Desulfurococcales archaeon | reverse complement strand
GGATAAAGTATTCGGGTGTTATCATGTCTATTTCTCTCACTTTTGCTGGGCTTATACCGTCTACGTGGATCATTGCTGGTATGCCATCGTAGTCTAAAACTATCTTAACTACCTCATCGCTACTAACTTTCATGTGCATCCATGCCTTGAGTATGGGTTCGGTCTTATCTGATAATATATAGTTTGCTATATCGATGTCGTGGACTGCAAGGTCTAATAAGATATTGTTACTCCTAGCATGCTGGGGTCTTCTTGAAAGCCTCCTCAACTCTAAGACATTTACGCCTAGCTCTCCAGCTTTTCCTTTAAGGTACTCTACAACCGGGTTAAACCTCATAATAAACCCTGGTACTGCTACTAGCTTTCTAGCCTCTACTTCTTTTTTCAATTCTTCTAATTCACGCAGATTCCTCGCAACTGGTTTTTCAACAAATAAGTCTATATTCATTGAAGCAATTTTCCTAGCCGTACTGGCTAGGTGGGGTATTGAGACAACTACGGCTACAGCATCAAGACCTTTCACGCTATCCAAACTACTCGAATACCTAGGTACACCGTGTTTTTCAGCTAGGCTCTTAGCCTTTTCTTCATCTATATCTACTATTAGTTTAAATTCTACTAGTCCCTCCTTTTCAAGCTCCTTTAACACGCGTGCAATATTAGAGCCCCATTTACCAGCTCCTACTAATCCCACGCTAACCCTATCCAATATCTACCACCGCATCGTTAACGAGTGCTTGTTTCCCGGAGGAGAATACTTGGATGACAAGTACATAAATATAGTAGTACTTTACTACGGTATAGCTTAGGTGCACCAGGTATTCCGGGGGAAATCCTTATATTAGAGAACGCCCGGGTCATGGGATCTTATGCTGAAAACTGTGTTGTAGTTGAAGGAGAACGGATAATACATGTTGGAAGAGAAGAATCTTGTAGAAAATATAGTGGAAAAGCTTCTAGAATCATCGATCTAGGTGGCTCAGTCCTCGTACCCGGTCTCATTGACGCACACCTACATTTATCATGGCTTGCACTGGGTTTAGACTGGCTCGACTTAAGGGGGACTAGGAGTATTAGCGAACTAGTTGAAGCAATAAGATTAAAGTCAACTAGAGTTGGGAAAGGCGAGTGGATTATTGGTAGGGGATGGGATCACGAACTCTTTTATGAGAAGAGACTTCCCACTCGATGGGATATAGATGAGGCTTCTCCAAACAACCCTGTCTTCTTAATAAGAGTTTGCGGACATGTGGGTGTAGTTAATAGTGTTGCATTAGAGAAGACTGGTTTAAAAGAGCGTTTAAGAGAATACAAAAGCTTCGTAGACTTTAATGATAGTGGTGAGCCTACTGGTATATTATATGAGGATGCTCTCCAACTAGTCTATGACTTTATACCCAAGCCTTCGGTAGAAGAACTAGCTGGTAGGCTCCGCCGAGTCCTACTCCATTTAGCCTCCTATGGGTTAACAACAGTGCACTCAATGAATGCTAGTTTAGAGGAATTCAATGCACTGAGACTACTAGAGGAAAAGAAAGAGCTCCCCATAAGAGTGAGATTGTTTTTGTCAAGAGAAGCTTATGAAAGAATAGATAAGAAACTATTAGCTCGATACAGAGAAAACCCCATGCTCTCCATAAAAGGGGTAAAGGTGTTCATGGACGGTAGCTTTGGCGCGAGGACCGCCGCTCTAAAAGAACCGTATAGTGATGACGAGTTGAATAGAGGCAAACTATTATTGAAGGCAGAAGAAGTAGTATCTCTTGCATCAGAGCTTAGACGGAATGGTCTTCTCCTAGCAGTACACGCTATTGGTGATAGAGCGTTAGAAGAGGTAATTAAAGCATTATCAATGGTACCACCAGACAATATTAGGATAGAACATGCGTCACTAACACCTCCAGAAATAATAGAAAAGCTCGCTAAATACAAGCCGCTAACAATAGTAGTACAGCCACACTTTACCATAAGTGACTGGTGGATAGAACAGAGACTAGGTGAGAGAACAAGACATGTATACGCTTTTAAATCCCTTATGTCTAGGGGACTAGTATTAGCGGGTAGTAGTGATGCGCCAGTAGAACCAGTAAACCCCTGGCTAAGCATAGCGGCGGCAATACATAGGGGGAAGCTATCAAGTATAACTGGTAGCGAGGGTCTACCAGCTAGTAGGGCATTATCATTATACACTATTGGTGGGGCAATAGCTGGGAGAGATGAAGGAGAGATAGGTTTAATAAAGAGGGGGTACTTCGCAGACCTAATAGCTCTCGATGAAAACCCCTGGAGTCTCAGCGAATACGATATCGCGGGTATAAGACCTAGGCTCGTCATGGTTGGAGGTAGAATAATATATGAATACTAGAATGATAGAAAGAATAATCGGAGTATCAGCAGCACTATTACTAATATTATTGCAGGTAGCCCCAGTTGCTCAACAACATATAGAAATAGTAGACTTACTCAAAGAGAGAGCATTACACGTTGTAGTTGAAGGTGACAGTCATGTTGATCCCGGAGACTATAGGCTACAAGTAGATGAAGTAATCATAGGGTTATGGAAGAGAGTCTACGGCTACGGCTACGTAAACGTTACGGATAAAGGAGTTCGCGTAAAAGCTGCTTTCAGTAAGGCAAGCATGGGGATGGCGGGAATCTATGTAAAATTTACTAGAAGACCCCTTAGCTTTAAAGCATGGCTTAGACTTAGCATTGAGGAGGATCTAGGCGGAGTAATTGAAGTAGTACTCCACAAGACATGGTATAATGGTAGCGGAGGAGACAAACCCGGTTCCCCGCTAACACAGATAATAGTTTACCCGAAATACGGTTTAGCATTGATAGGTAGTATTCAGAGAAGTATTGGTAAAACAAAGACTCTCAACATAGAGTTATCATACAATGAAAGCCTAACAACATTAACTGTAAACGGGTTTACAGCTAAGTTGAGCATTACAAGCCCACCCACATATATCACATTAATGGCTCTCTCAACAGACCCTGGACTCAACATAACCTTCACATTAGAGACCTTCAACATAACATACAGCTTACAAGAACCAACAACTCCACCAACAGTAACCGGAGTAAACGAGACTACCTCTACACCTTCCCAAACAACTACGCATACATGTACTACCAGTACTCCAGAAATAGTGTCTATAAGTTTCAACACCACATCACGCTCTTCACAAACCACGGAAACGATGACCTCAAGTCAGCAGACAAAGACTTCCAATACAACAAGTACAACAGAACCTAGAGTCAAGGTAACTAGTACTATTGTATCTAATGCAACAATAACAATAGTCTATCCCAATGGTAGTACTTTCACATCAATAGTACCCGTTACTAGAAAACAAGTTAGTGGAGGCCCCTTTGAAACACCCATGCTCGGTTCATCAACACCTGGGACTACTAGCAGTGTTGAGAGTAGAGTATTCAATACAACATTCTACTTGATAATATTAGTTGCAGTAATAGTTGTTATCGTTGCCTCAATAGTTTTCTCTAGGAAACGCTAGGTCGTCTAGGAGAATAGACTAGGTTGCCTTTAAAGAAGACAGCTAAAACGTGTTCTCCACCACCACGTTTAACAATACTAGCTAGCGGGTTGTGGGAGAACTGGAACCCTATGCTCTCAGAGTCTAATACGATAAATGATGCCTCATAACCTTCTCCTACAACACCATAGTCTTCTAGGCCTAGTAGGCTTGCTGCTTCATAAGTTGCAATACCTAGTATTCTTCTGGGATCTACTCTGAAATGTTTTAGTCTAAGAATATTCCACGTGTATTCTAGTTCACGCCATAAGTCGGGTTTAATCCATCCAGCATTATCTGTTCCCAGCCCAGTCTTCAAGTCATACTCGAGTACGGTGTCGACTGGTGGTATTCCTACAGCAAACCACGAGTTAGCTCTCGGGCAAAGTATTATCCCTTTATCCTTCTCAACGAGCTCCTCTATATGTTCGCGTTTCAAGTGTGTTCCATGTACTATGAAGTCTGCATCCAGTACCTCTACTGCTAACTTGAATTCTCTTTCAGCATACTCTGCTAGCTCGCCGACGTGAGTAGCTATTCTCTTATCGCGAACGCCCTCTCGTATACGCCTAAGATATTCTTCGCTAAAACCTAGAGGTGTCGGCAAACCTATACCATGGGCATGTTCTACTAGTTTCCTGGGGTCCTTGTCTCCTCTACTTGGGCGGGCGAAGACTAGGTAGTGTACTGGTAGTCCTTTACTCGCCTCTAAGCCTAACTGTACACCTTCTAACCCATTTTCTCTAAAATCAGCTAACACTAATACACCGATCCGA
>JALUDQ010000101.1 GCA_027043985.1 Desulfurococcales archaeon | reverse complement strand
CTTAGAATAGATATCCTAGACCTTCTACTAGACCTCCAGAAGAAGATAGGAACAGCCTACCTCTTCATAACCCATGACTTTGGAGCTGCTAGATACTTTGCTGCTAAGGGTGGAGGCATAATAGCTGTAATGTATCTCGGCAATATCGTGGAGATGGGTCCAGCCGAGGAGGTAATCCAGAGACCCCTACACCCCTACACCAAGGTGTTAATGTCTGCTGTACCAGTACCAGACCCAGAGCTCTCACGTAAGAGGAAGCCCCTACAGCTTAGAAGCCTAGATATCCCCAGCCCTCTAAACCCTCCACCAGGATGCAAGTTCAATACCCGATGCCCCTACTACTTCGAGCCATGCGATAAAGAAGTACCAAAGCTAGTTGAAGTAAAACCTAACCACTGGGTAGCATGCCACCTCTATGCACGGGAGAAGAAGTAATGCACCCCCATCTCTATCGAGCTCTACTAGCGGTCGCCTTCACCTTCATAATCCTAGCATTGATCCCCCTACCAATACTAAGCCCAAATGACCCAGCATACGCTGTGGATCTTCTAGGACTATTATTACTGGTATTATTTGTGTTAGCTATAACATGGGAGTATAGGAGGCAGCAACGTTCTCTCTAATGATGGCGTCTTTTTATGCAAATATTTTAATAATTTTCAAAGCATTATAAGCCTCGTTTATAAGTTGTTTTAGAAAATATGTTTGTTTAGTCTAAATTTTTAATGTTTCTGATGAAAGGTAAACACGAAAAGTTTTAATTGACTTATATCGCTTTCATATTTTGGAATAGAGTACTATTTGTAGGGGTTGAAAAGCCATGAAGGAGAGAATATTAGTTCTAATACTATTAGGAGTAATATTAGCTTCACTCGTAGCACCATTAGTATCAATAGCTCAGACTAAAGAAATAACGTTGTATACTCATGGATGGTGGCAGCCACCTCCAGCGAGACGCTATAACCCCTTTGCGCCGAAGAGCATAGTGATTACTGGTTTGATCTATGAGAGACTAGCATTCTGGAACAAGTTGAACAACACGTACTTCCCACAGCTAGCGGAGAGCTGGGAGATAGATAAGGCTAACAATCAGGTAATAGTACATCTCAGAAAGAACGTTTACTGGCACGATGGTACGCCATTCACATGTAAGGATGTGTGGACAACGCTAATGATCTATAAGGCTCAGGGTAGAAAGATATGGGACTACATCGATAACGTGACATGTAAGGACGACTACACAGTAGTATACCATGTAAAGAAGTGGGCATATCTGCTAATGCACTACCTATTATTCGTTGACGGTTTAATAACTGGGCCCTACCACCTCTACGGTAAATATGCTGAGCAGATAGCTAAGGCTAAGACCAAGGACGAGATGGCACAGATACTAAAGAACCTAATAGACTATGAGCCAGAGAAACCCATTGGGACCGGGCCATTCATGTTCGACAAGATAACCAGCAGCGAGGTAGTACTAGTAAAGTTCCCCAAGTACTACTGGGCAGACAAGGTAACTGTAGACAAGATCGTAATGCCCTATATAACGAGCAACGAAGTAGGATGGCAGTACTATAGAGCAGGCAAACTAGACTACGACGTATTCATGATGCCACCACAAGTTAAGCAAGAACTACAGCAGAAACCATTCGCAGGCATAGCAACAATCTACGATATGTCTGGCTTCGCACTAGTATTCAACTTCAACAATAAGTGGCTACAGAAACTTGAAGTAAGACAAGCAATCGCCTATGCAATTGATAGACAGAAGGTAGCCGATGCTGCTGGTAAGGGATTATTCGAACCAGTAGAATATCCAACTGGTCTACTAAAATTATCACAGAGCTGGATAGACGACCTAATTAAAGCTGGAGTATTAGAGAAATACCAGTATAATCCAGACAAGGCTAAGCAACTATTAGAGAAAGCAGGATTCACATACAAGGATGGTAAATGGTATACACCAGACGGCCAGCCATTCAAGCTAACAATGATTGCCCCAGGCGGCTGGACCGACTGGGATGCCGCAGCACAGGAGATAGCCAACGAACTCAAAGCCTTTGGAATCGACGTAGAGTTAACGACACCAGAGTCTCCAAGCTACTGGAGCGATCAATGGTATCTTGGAGGCAACTATGATCTCGCAATAGACTTCTTCGGCGCCTGGATGGTATATCCATGGGCTGCCTTTGAGAGAATGTTCGTAGAGGTGAATAACAGACCTAGAACAGTAGTACAGGGACAGAACTTCCCAGAAACCTATTATCTAGACTACTTTAAGAAGACGATTAATGCAACAGAACTAGTAAACGTGCTCGCAACAAGCTTCGACCCCAAGGAACAGAAGCAAGCCGCTGAAATGCTAGCCTATGCAGCAAACCACTACCTACCAGAGTATCCAATAGCTGAGAAGAGGCTAGTAATATTCTACAACAAGGAGCACTTCATATGGCCTGATCCACAGAAATACTACTACCTATGGCAGAACGCCGCTGGAGGCCACCTAGAAGCACTGGCATTCATGATAACCCATGGATTCGTTAAACCCAACCCAGAATACTGGGGCATAACGACAACACCAACAACTACGACTAGTCCAACAACGACTACAACCAGTCCAAGCCCAACAACCACGTCAGCACCAGGTACTGTAACACAAACTGTGACGCAGACTTCAACACAGATAGTAACAACCACCGTGACACAAACAGTAACACAGACCAACTGGGGTGCAGCAATAGGATTATTCATACTAGGATTGATAATAGGTATAGCGATAGGCTACGCAATAAAGAGGAAATAGTTTTTCCATAAACACGGCACTTAAAGAGGAGTCATAAACTCAACTTATTTTTTATGTTATATGATGAGTACAGTCTTAGAAGTAGTATTGGAGCCTCATCCACCTCGGGTGGGGTTCTCCTCAACAATATATAGTCCCGTAGGTTAACTATACTCTTGTATAGCTGGGTGCTATTGGGTTGCGGTGGATTGTTAAGAGGGTTATTATAGCGTTTTTAACAATACTTGTAGCGGCTTCTATAACCTTCTTCGTTGTACGTAGTATGCCCGGTGATCCCATAGAGGCTTTAACTCAAGCCTTCATAAGACAGTATTATATGAGCTATGAGACCGCTAGAGCTCTCGCTGAATCTGTTGCCCCCTTCGTCCCTAAGGGCAGTTTGCTCCAACAATACATTGACTATATGTCAAAGTTCTTACGTGGTGATTTGGGTGTATCTATATCTTTTAGCACTGGTACACCTGTAGCAGAATTGCTTGCTAGTCGTATCCCCTGGACTGTTTTGGTTGTTGCTACTTCTCTTATAATTAGCTTTGGCTTGGGTATCCTTATAGGCATGGTTATGGCTTATAAGCATGGGAGTAAGCTTGATAGTGGTTTAGCATTATTGTTCTCTATTACTCGTAGCATACCGGAATACATTATCGCGTTATTATTGCTAACAGTCTTCGCTTTCCAGTTGAAATGGTTCCCTGTTAGAGGACTCTATAGCGCTAACGTTACACCTGGCTTCAACTTAGAGTTTATCGTTGACGTATTATGGCATGCCGCATTACCCATCACCACGTGGGTTATAGTTCACTTGGGTGGATGGGCTCTCGGAATGAGGGGGAGTACGATAAGCGTATTGGGTGAAGACTATATAACTTATGCTAAGGCACGTGGGCTTCCAACTCGTAGGATAACTGTAACATATGTTGGACGAAACGCTATCCTCCCACTCTTCACCTCCTTCATGCTTAGCTTAGGCTTCATGTTCGGGGGCTCAATATTCATAGAATATATTTTCGCGTATCCTGGAGTTGGGTGGATGCTCTATCAGGCTATAACGAATCGTGACTGGTTCCTAATGATAGGGACCTTCGACATAATAGTAATAGCGGTGGTAACGGGGGCGTTATTGGCTGATATACTCTACGGGTTCCTTGACCCCAGGATAAGGCGTGGCCGTATGGGTGAGTAGCCCGTGTCGGAGAAGATTGCAGCTAAGATGACCTTAGGAGAAATGGTTAAGGGCTTTATAGAAGACTGGATTATAGTGCCGGGGAAAATACTTGTTCGGAACAAGAAGGCTTTCGTAGGCTTCATTCTCCTATTATTCTATATACTGATGGCTCTCGTAGGCCCCTTCATAGTACCGTATCCACAAACCTATGTATGTGAACCCTATGCTCCTCCAACCCTCTTGAAGTGGCCTCCCTCACTGGAGCATCCTCTTGGATGCGATTATTTTGGTGCTGACATCTGGGCGGAGATAGTGTGGGGTGCTCCTATAGTATTGCAGATAGCCTTCATAGCCGGCTTTATAACAACGTTTATCGGTATAACGGTTG
>JALUDQ010000100.1 GCA_027043985.1 Desulfurococcales archaeon | reverse complement strand
ATAAGAACGGGTATGACAAAGAAGAGACTACCAGAACTCGACGTAGATGAGCTTTACAAGTTATATGATAGTAATAAATGGATGGAATTATCCGAGAAATGCCTATTATGTGGAGGCTGTATGGCTGCATGTCCTACTTGTACGTGCTTTGATATAATAGATGAGTTATCACCAGAGGGCAATAGTGGTCATAGATTAAGAGTTTGGGATTCATGTATATTTCGTTCATTTACAATAGTAGCTGGTGGTAGAATAGTTCGTAAAGACCCTATTGACAGGTTTAAGCACAGATATTATCATAAATTCCAATATTTTGTGAAACGATGGAACGTTTATGGTTGTACTGGATGTGGTAAATGTGCTCAACAATGTCCCATGCATATACATCCAGTTGATATATTATCGGAGGTGATCGGGAATGAATAATCCCTATATTCCTAAACCAGCACTAGTTGAAGAAATCTTTGATGAAGCACCGCTCATAAAAACATTCAAGATAAAAACGTTAAGCGATAGTATAGAGTTTACACCAGGACAGTTTGTCATGATCTATGTGCCAGGTATAGGCGAGTCTCCCTTTGCTATATCATCATCACCATTTAATAAAGAATACATTAAGGTATCAGTTAGAGCTGTAGGCGATGTAACTAAAGCATTACATAGGCTTAGTCCGAAGAGCCTTATAGGTGTTCGAGGTCCTTTAGGTAACGGATTCCCTATAGACAAGTTTACTGGAAAAGACGTAGTTATTATAGCTGGTGGAACGGGATTATTTGGTGTTACATCACTATTATGGTATATCTACGAGAAACGTAGCGACTTCAATGATGTTAAAATACTATATGGTGCTCGAACACCAAGAGATATTGTAAGAAAAAGAGAACTAGATAAGTGGAGTGATAGAATAGAAGTCCTCCTGACCGTTGATAGAGGCGATGAGACATGGAGGGGTAATGTAGGAGTTGTTACAACACTATTAGATAAGGTGAAAATAAACTATCCTAATACCTTGTTCGTTGTCTGTGGTCCACCATTGATGTTGAAGGCCACGTATAGTAGACTATTATCAGAGGGTGCGAAAAGAGAAAACATCTACGTATCACTTGAGCGCCACATGAAATGTGGTATAGGGAAATGTGGTAGATGCATGCTATCAAATGGTCTATATGTTTGTAAAGATGGACCTGTTTTCACATGTAATCAATTACCTGAGAGGGATATAGAATGAAGAAAATACGTGTAGCTCAATATAGTTTAACAGGATGCGAGGGCTGTGCTATAGCTATAATAAACGCCCTCGCAAGAATACCTAAGCTACTAGATCACTTAGAGATAACCACATCAAGAATCATAGGCTATGTTGAACCACGAGAAGCTGATATAGCATTTGTTGATGGAGCGGTTATAACACAGCATGATCTCGAGACACTGAAGGAAATTAGAGAAAAATCCAAGATATTAGTCGCCATGGGCTCGTGTGCTAGTTTTGGTGGCATACCAGCAATGCGAGACGACATAGGGTTTAATGAGGCAGTTAGAATAGTATATGGTTCAATGCCCAATATACCGCACACGGGTAAGGTAGAACCATTAGACTACATAGTTAAAGTAGACTATGTGCTGCCAGGCTGTCCACCGCCTGACTGGGAACTAGAGATATTCCTACGCAATATGCTACTTGAAAAGAAGTTCGTTCTTCCAGACAAACCGGTATGTTTTGAATGCCGTTCCCACGGTATACCATGTTTACTCGATCAAGGAAAGGTGTGTCTAGGCCCCATAACTACCGCTGGATGCGAGGCGATATGTCCTCTCTACAATGTTCCATGCTATGGATGTAGAGGTCCTATAGAAGAGCTACGACTAGATAAATATCTAGAAGCTCTTGAGGAACACAATATATCTTCGGATAAATTATTAGAGGAATTGAAAATATTCATGAACAAAACAAAACCACGTATAATATTAGAAGAAGGTGGTAAGAAATGAAAGATATATCCATACCAGTTGTTGCAAGAGTAGAAGGTCATGGAGGAGTGTATGTAAGCCTAGACGAAAACAATAATGTGAAACAAGTAGAGTTTAGAATATTTGAAGGGTCCAGGTTCTTTGAAGCATTCCTTATAGGTAAGAGAATAGAGTATGTTCCATCAATATCAAGTAGAATCTGTGGCATATGTGGTCCAGTCCATGCCGTTAGCTCTGTTAAAGCTATTGAAGACGCCCTAGGTATAGAACTCCCGGAAAACGTAAAGTTCCTCCGAAAAATGGTTGTAGTACTCAACACTATTGAGAGTAATTTACTACACATAGTAGCATTGTCTCTTCCAGACTACTACAACGTTAACTCCCTCATAGAACTACCATCAAATATTAAGTCTAAAGCACTAAAAGTACTTCGATTAAGAGAGTATATAGGTAAACTTCTCGACATACTATGTGCAAACCGTATCCACGTGCGAAACATAGTGCCAGGAGGCTTTACAAAGCTTCCATTAAAAGACAAAGTTAATGCTATATTGAGGGAAGTACAAGAATACACTAAGACATTATATGATTTCACGGATGAAGTCCTTGAGAAAATGCTAATAGACTATGAGAGACAGTCGCACTATGTAGCCCTATATAACGGTAGGGAGTATGCTTTAGAAGATGGAGACCTAAAAGTAGACTCGGTACTACAGATACCAGTACACGCGTATCGTAAATACTTTACTGAAACCACTATAAATTATTCTACAGCGAAGAAGAGCTTAATCTATGGCGTTGAGAACTATATGGTTGGAGCACTTGCTAGACTAAACACGAATACAAGATTCATTAGAGACCATGTAAAAGACTTAATTAGGAAGTATAATATAAAAATACCATCAACGAATCCATTCCTAATACCTGTAGCGCAACTACTAGAGTCCATAAGCCTGATAGATGATGTGCTAGAACAAATGCCAGCAGCAAAATATCATCCAACAAGAACAGATTACAGTATAAAGCGGGGTATTGGTGTAGGAATAGTAGAGGCTCCTAGAGGGATACTCTATCATTGTTATGTTGTAGGCTCTAACGGTAGACTACAAGCCGTAGATGTAGTTACTCCTACAGCCCAGAACGTAGCAGATATAGAGGATAGTATTATTAGAATAGTGTCAGCCAACAAGAATCTTGATGAGAAACATGTAAAGAGACTTATAGAGAATATTGTTAGAACCTATGATCCGTGTATATCGTGTTCAGTACACATAGTTTATAAGAAGTAAAAACATTTTCATCTACTCTTCTCAATAATATATAGTCCTCCAGCTCCAATCCATGCCGCTGTCTCTATTATTCCTAAGACCTCTACGGGTGTCCTAGCACTGTATTCTATAGTGTACGCGTCTATTCTCCTCACGCCAGGGACTATTTGTAACATATCCGCGAAGATTTGATTCTTTAACTCTATTCTTACCTTATATGTATCGGCTAGTTCTATTAATTTTACTTGTCCCTGCTTTAATCGACTGCAAGCGTCTTTAACGGCGTCTTTTAATTCTTCTTCTATGTCGTCGAGGGAGTTGTAGATAGCGGATACTCTGCTAATACCTTCTTTGAGGGCTAAGAATACTGTCCAAGGTGTATGCTTCTTCACATCTTCTTCTAGGTGCTTGTCGCCAGCCACGAGTATTAGGGGCACCTTGTAGTAGCTCGCGTAGAGGGCGTTGACATAGTATTCACTTGCTAGTTCATTGTTTACCCATATACGGTGTATTACTGATGAACTATATGTATGGTCTAGGAAGGCGTTAGTTGTTCCAGCTGCAGCATGGTATCCTATAAATAGTACTGCATCAAATCCTCTATCAAGGCCTACAACCATGGAATAGGGTCTAGGGTATCCTTGGAGAAGCTTGACTCTCCTCGGCATCTCCCACGGCATGATATTGGCCATGAAGCCGTGGCTATCCGCTATAACAACTTCCTTAAACCCGCATTTCAATAAGCTTTCAGCTACAACTCTAGCGGTACGTGTCATTATCTGGCGTGCATCATTGTATAGAGAGTATTTTGGAGCAACCTGGCTTATAGAAGAAATACCCGGTAACCCCTCCAAATCAATAGAAACATAGGCCTTCATAGTCTTCAATCCCCGAATACAATATTGTATTAGGAGGATAAAATACTATTAATACTTGAAAATATAGCATTAAGTGGAGAGGTTCTAGGCTTTTGGCCCAGAAAATACTATTAGATATAATTAATACTAGAGCATCAGTTAGATTATTCAAGCAAGCTCCCATACCAGTAGAGGTTCTTAGACAAATAGTTGAAGCTGGTATTAGAGCGCCAACAGCTGGTGGAGGAGAAGAATGGTTTTTCATAATAGTGTTATCTGAGGAAAAGCGTAGAAA
>JALUDQ010000099.1 GCA_027043985.1 Desulfurococcales archaeon | reverse complement strand
TCACCGCTCGGGACTTAAGACCTCGTTCATCCCCCTCTAAAAATATATTATTCTTGACCTCGGTATTAAGTATTGAGTAAATATGATGATGGCACTCGGAACCGATAGATGAGGTGTTTCCCGCATAGCTGATGCCTGGAAGGATTAATTGAGGTTCATATGATGGAATTAAGTGATCTAGAAGTCGTTGGCGAAGAAAGAGGGAAAGCTAGGATAATGAAGTACAGAATATCTGTTGTAGAGATACTTAGGTTCTTAAAACAGTATTATTCTTACAAAGAACTTTCACAAATTGTAGGAATTGATGAGACTACTCTATGCAGGTATATACGTGGAAGCAGCATACCGAGTTTTGAAAAAGCGCGCAATATATGGTCTAGGCTAAATGAGAAATTAGACTTGTCATCAATTATATTTAAGAGAATAAACATCTCTCCAGACGGTCTTTTAGAATACTTGAACGTCTTAACTGATCCCGTAATCCTCAAGGTTCTCTCAAGTAAACTCTACCTAGAATTATCTGGATATAGGATTACTAAAATAGTATCAAAGGATAACATAATACTATCGTTAGCAACGGTTCTCTCAATGTATTTGAATACCGGGTTATTTATAGTATCCGATAGAGCCCCCTTGACTAAGGAGTACATTGTTGAACACGTAATAGAACCCCCTAATAGAATAAGAACAATATATATACCACGTATTCAAGCACGTAAAAGAGAAGAAGTAATCATCATTTGGGATATTATTAAAAGCCCAGATGAAATCTCAGCTGTTATACGGGGCCTAGAGAAAAACAGGATGTACATTCATCTAGTATTCTCGTTAATATTATTGGGCGATGAAGCATTGAGTGAAAACAAGTTTCAAATAAAATACTTGTTAAAAATATAAAATATGGTGCAAAGACGAGCTCCATGATGAACGGACCACGGACTGAGATATGTTAAGGATGATGTATCTTTTATCTCTGAAACGGATAATACTATTCGAAAAATTAATTAAATCAAATATAATAGTGGGAAAGCGGGGGAAAAGGTGAGGATAACTGAAATAGTTCGTGTTGACAGCAAGGGTCGGATAACAATACCCATGGTTATAAGAGAATCTCTAAACATAGTTGAAGGTATGCACGTAGTGTTAATAGCAGATACGTCTAAACGTGAGATAATAATATCGCCCGTAGTCTTCCCGGGAACAAAACTATATGAGATATACATCGAAATAAACGATGTGCCAGGAGCTCTTGCGGAGGTAACAGATCTAATGGCTAAATACGGTGTCGATTTAATTGCAACTCACTGTACAACAGTAAGGAGAGGAGAGACAGCAGAATGTCTCCTCATAGCCGATATGTCAAAATCCAAACTAGAACCAGATGCACTTCGACTCGAGCTTTCAAAGCTACCTGATGTTAAACTGGTAAATATAAGGCAGATGCAGAGATCAATATAATGTTACGTTTTTATCTCACTCTTTTTTCCAACATACATGGGGTCTAATCCTTGCCCATAACAACAATATACAAGAATGTTTATCGTGTTGGTGGGAGAGACTTATCCTTTATCTACGACTCTAACGTATACCTATTACGTCTGAATAAAAATGATTACATCCTAGTAGATGTTGGTACTGGTCAAGGACTAATGAATCTAATAAGCAATATATTCGAATTGGGTGTCTCATTACATAGTATAAGATACATTATTCTAACACACGCACATTATCATGCATCTGGATCGGCATGGTGGTTCTCAAAGACACAAGCTCTTACTGTAGCACATGAACCAGACGCTTCTTTTATTAGAATAGGTGACCCGAGATATACTGGTGCAGAAAATCTTAAAACTAAGTTCATACCAGCTCCCATATCTATTAATATAAGAGAAAATGTAGACGAATACGAGATAAATATTGGTGAAAACAGCATAGTCATACTCCATACACCTGGACATACGAGGGGCTCAATAAGTGTTCTAGTGACTTATAAACAAGATGATCTGAGTATATTGTTCGTGGGGGACTCTTTAACTGCAATATTATCGAAAAGATGGTTAAGCAATGAAGTAGAATTCAAGGAAACTGTAGCAAAAATACAAAGATTAGTAAAAGAAGAAAACATAGAGATACTTTGTACATCAATTGAATGCTTTAAAGGTAATAGAGTAAGAGAGTATTTAAAGCAAGTGTCCGCAGAAAATCCCGTATGGGTATAGACTAGTGTTAGTAAAAATAGGATGTTGCGGGTTCCCAGTAGCAAGAAGTAGATACTACAGGGTATTCAAGGTTGTAGAAATACAGCAGACTTTCTATAAACCACCATCAATGGATACAATTCGGAAATGGCGTGAAGAAGCACCAGCTGATTTCGAATTCACGTTCAAGGCCTGGCAATTAATAACGCATTCACCACGTAGTCCTACATGGAGAAAGGCCAAGATAACATTACCTAAGGAAAAGATAGATAAATATGGGCTCTTGAAGCCAACAGACGAAAATATAAAGGTATGGGAAGAAATGCTTGAAATAGCTCAAACACTGAAATCAAGAATTATAGTTCTACAGACACCGCCTTCTCTCAAATACGATGATGAGAGTATTAAAAGTATTTCAGAATTCTTCAAAAGGATAACGAGTATCAGTAAGGAAAGGAACATACATATTGCGTGGGAGCCAAGAGGATCTTGGACCCAATATAAGGAGGTTCTCTCAGAAATACTAAGTAAGTATAAAATAATCCATGTGGTTGACCCATTTAAATATGATCCCATTGCAACTACAGATACTTGTTATTTAAGATTACATGGTAAGGGTAAACGTGAAGTAAACTACAAGTATAAATACACGCTTGACGACTATAAAGAATTATCATTAAAGCTTGCTAAGTATAGTGAACAGTTCTCCGAGTGTTATGTTATGTTCAATAATGTATACATGTTTGAAAATGCACGTGAATTCAAGGAATATCTAATTAAAGAGAATAAAATGTTCAATGTGTTATAGTGCATTATGAATTAAAACGGCCCCCTCGACACGGCCTACCTCACGGGGCTCTCACTAGTCCAGCTAACTGTAGCCCCGCCCGATTGCCGTGTCTCATAGAGAGCCAGTAAGTATATTTACTTAAGCCCAGTATTTAACGTATAATTTGGTGTTAGCATATGGTAATGTACTGGTATCGATGCTCAATATGTGGAAAATATACGGTAACTTTAGGTTGCTCTCTATCACCACTTGACCAAGTATGTCCTACTTGTTGTGTCCTCTATTGTAATAAACGTGGACTAGCTTGTAAATCTCCTGTATGGTTCCCAGAATTAGAGAAATCTTCAAGGCCCATTAGAGGAAAGGCTACTGAAAAGGAGCGTGTTGAAAAGGTTCTATTAGACCTACTTAAGAAGCTAGAATAGTTGTCGTTAAAGCCAATAAATACAATGTAATTGTTTACCTCTATATTCGTGGTGCAATCCAGTAAACCAGGGTTGCTCCTCCCGGCAAATCAAAGGTTAGTTTTAAGGGCATATTCTCTCCCATTTCTAGGGTTACGGCTTCAGCAGCAGTTGTTGCTTTTAAAGCGGCTTCTAGGAGTTCAAGGCTATATTTTGCTCGTACTTTTTCAGCAGTATTTCTAAATGATAGTAGAGCTTTATCTCTCTCCATGATATTATAGTATTCTCTCTGAGGTGATATTGACTGAAATATTATACGATCCCCGCCTTCTGCTATTATTTCAACTTCTTCGCCAACGAGTTTTACATCTCTTAATGCATTCTTAAAAGTGTCGGTGAGCATTCGTGCTATAACGGGTAAATCCAATGAAGGCTCCGGGAGCTCCTCTACTACGCCTTCACGTAGCTCAACGTAGAATGTTCTTTCAACACCAGTTTTCCTATCCTGAAATGTAAATCTAAGTCTTCTATGCTCCTTTTCCAAAACTAACTCTATAACATCATTTCTCGTACCACGCTTACTGACTTTAGCGAATTCATCGGCGCTCACAATAAATGTTACTTTATCTTCCTCGCATAGATATTCTTCAAACGCCGTGCTCGGTATCTCTAAGATAATCATGGTTGTCTTATCACTACTTAGAGTCTTAACAAATAAGCCTTCGGGAGTAGCTGTAAATGGTATTTCATCTGTTATCTTGGCTATTGTTTGTGCTACATACTTGAATTTTGTTGCTGCTGGATATATTGCTCTAAAGACCATATTTTCTACCACTAAACAACTATGTGCTTAGAAAATATATAGTTTAGTTTCACATAGTACAAGGGGTAAATATATGTCTAAGACCATAACATTGCTAATAGATCTTGGGAAGTATAGACATGTAACATTACCAGCTGAAGACGCTTCGAAATTATTGAACAAGATAGCAGAGAAAATAGGTAAACAGAC
>JALUDQ010000098.1 GCA_027043985.1 Desulfurococcales archaeon | reverse complement strand
TACTAAGAATCGATCCTCTATTGAAAGCATTATACGCGAATAAGGATTCAGTACAATGGCTCTACGTGGAATCTCTCTAACACTCTTAGCTCTAACAGCATAGCCCTTCCTAACCATTTTCTCGGCAGTACACTTGCTTGGATCGTCTTCTCCAAAGCTGTAGACTATTACCTTGACTCTAATCAACCTATCATTACCATACACACTAGACCTACTGGGTACTCTTCTTTGTAAGGGCTAGTAAAGTATTTTAGCTTGAACATTGGTATCCTTTAATTGGGTGTACAACCCTATGGCCACAGCTATAGTACTCATAAACACCGATATAGGTGCAGAAGAGGAAGTATTAAACGAACTTGACCGTATAGAAGGAGTTACTGAAGCCTACGTAGTATACGGAGTATACGATATAGTTGTAAAGGTACAGGCTCCCTCAATGGACAAGCTAAAGGAAATAGTAACAACAAGGATAAGAAGACTACCTAAGGTAAGATCAACTCTCACAATGATAGTAGTAGAGGGCAAGGAACTAAAGAAGTAACACTATAGAGTACGGGTAGACACATAATCGTTCAAAAAATACTTTTACATATAGGCATAGATAACCACGACACCCCGTATGGGGGCTGTACAACTCATTTTTCATTTCTATTAATAAGAGACTTGCTAAGAGAAGACGTTGTATTTAACGATTACCCAAACTTAATCAGGTTAAACCCATCGATACCCTGGAAGACTCGTGGCAATGGTGCAATAGTATTAAGGATACTCGTGGATCAGGATAAGATAGACAGAATACTTGAGATCACACGTAGTAAGAGTATAGAGTATACTGAAGTATCAGGTAGGTTCAAGTATACTCAACCAGGCCTCGTAGCATATATAGGGGAAATAACAAGTTATCATAGAGAACTTTACCGTAGAGCACTAACAGACGTTGTAGTACCCGACGTAGCATTAAAAATAGCAGAGAAAACCAATACCCTCATATTACTGGATAGAAATAATAGAGGCAATATCGGAGCTCTTTCCGCCTTAGGAGCACTCACCACGCTAGATGAAGACTATACATTTGAACTACTAGCATATCGCATCCCCGAATACTGGGGACAAAGAACAAGACACTTGAACACCGAGAGTGTTAAGAAAGCAGAATTAAAGTATAGGGACTACTTGTTCTCAAACTATGATTTCGATCAAGAGAAAGTTCTAATAACACCACATGGTCCGGACCCTGTATTATTAGGGCTTCGTGGCGAGGATCCACTCATTCTCGTAAAGGCTTTTAAAGAGATTGAAATACAGGAACCTATTCTCGGATGGATTATCTATAGGAGTAATCAAGCCACTGATGCTCATCTAGTAAAGCGAGATATTAGTAAGCTAAGACCTTATCAGACAGGTTATATTGAGGGGAAAGTACTCTCAAAACCCAAACCTGTTAGAGGAGGTCATGTAGTAGTAGTTATTGGAGACGGTCACACTAGTATTGAAGCATACTTCTACGAGCCCACTAAGACTTTGAGGAACATAGCGTTAAAACTATTGCCAGGTGATCAAGTAGGCCTTGGTGGAAGCGTTAGGCCTCCCTCATCATCTCATCCAAGAATAACATTCAATGTAGAGAAACTCGTAATAAAATCACTGGTAACATATATTGAGAAAAACCCTAAATGCCCCAGATGCGGTAAAACAATGAAATCAGCTGGCCGTGGAAAAGGCTACAAATGTCCCAGATGTGGGTACCAGTCAGCTAATCTAGAAAAAATAAAGATACCATTAAACAGGGATATCTCTATAGGTGTTTACACACCGCCTCTATCAAGTATGCATCACTTATCTAAACCTAAAATTAGGTATGGAAGAGAAAATAATGGAAAAATACCAGTAATGATTTCACAATGGTATGTCTACATGGATTAACCGGGGAGTAAAAGACCCCACCACTTCCACTGGATCCCACCAAACCTACAATACAAAATAAAATAATACAAAACGTCAATAAATTACACAGATAGGTCCGACACCCCTCTAGTTCAGATACACATATTGTATATTTTTATATACATATCTAAGCTCATTATTAATTCAATTATATATCATTTTGTATAAACTGATATCATGTTCAAGCCAAGCATTCTTCAGACAGCTATATGTAGGTGTACTTTGTTCCAGTGGAAAATATGGGGTTTGAGGGCTCTAGGAACCATATCATATGCTGTATTATACGTTGTTCTATTAGATATCTCTGCTTTCTATGTTTAACCCCCCGGTTTACACCCCTCTGCTTCCACTGGAGACACCGTCTCTAGGCCTTCTCTGATTGCTCAACTATCTTCTTGATCACGTCGATCTTCGTTACTATGCCTTTTACACCTCTCCTATCGACTACAAGTACAGCTGGATAATCTACTAAGAGTTGCATGACCGTGCGTATTGATGCATTCTCGGTTACTGTTGGGAGAGGATCCTCCATTATGTCTATTGCTCTCAAATGAGATATATTCTTGTATGCTAGAAGGGTCCTCATAATGGTGTTCTCGTAGACTGTTCCTATAGGCCTATTCTTATCGTCTACTACAGGTACTTGAGATATACCGTATTTATCCATTATTTCAACAATATCACAGACAAGCATATTCGGTTTAACAGTAATAACTGGCACATGCATGTATTTTGCTACCGAATCTTCTTTAAGGCTCTCATCAAGTACTCGTAGTATTTTCATGAGGGTAGAGATCCTAGGATTAACCTCGCCTTTCTCAATCTTAGCTATGAGTGACTGACTTACTCCAGCTAGTCTCGCTAGTTCTCTCTGACTTAAACCAGCCTTCTTTCTAAGCCTGCGTAACTCTTCCGGTGATGGTATACGCATTCTCCCTCTTCCTCCACACTCGAGTACCTATATTATTCTAGTTTAACAAAAACTATATTTCTCGCATATACAATATAACTACACATGGAGTTCATTTATGTTCGTTGAAATAAGAATCCATGGACGCGGAGGCCAAGGTGCTGTTACTGCCGCAAACCTGCTTGTTACTGCTGCCCTCTTCGAGGGGAAGTATGGCCAAGCATTCCCATTCTTTGGTGCTGAGAGGCGTGGAGCTCCTGTACTAGCCTTTGCTAGAATTAGTGATAAGCCGATAAGGATTCATAGCGAGATAAAGGAGCCTGATATGGTTGTTGTTTTTGATCCATCGTTGTTTGAGATTGTTGACGTATTAGCGGGGCTTAAACCGGGGGGTAAAATATTGGTAAACTCTCCGGAACCAATAGAAGTAAAGGGATCCTATGAAGTCTACTACGTAGACGCTACTAGGATAGCATTAGAGTTAAAACTCGTTGTAGCTGGCTGGGCTCTAATAAACACGCCCATGCTGGGAGCTATGGCTAAAGTACTAGGCAACATCTCTATTGACAGTGTTGTTAAGGCCATAAAGACCAACTGGTCCGGCAAACTCGGAGAAATTAATGCAGTAGCAGCTGAACGTGCATTCAAGAGTGTTAGGAAAATAACCTAAACAAGTTCCCCAGGGTGTCCCCATATGTCTGATTTGATAAAGATAAAAGACAACATCTTACCATTATCGGTTACAAGCGAGGCATCTATGGGTAAAACTGGTAGTTGGCGCACATTTAAGCCAGTAATAGATTACTCTAAGTGTATAAACTGTTATCTATGTTGGCTCTATTGTCCGTTTTCAGTGATATCTAAGAGTGAGGAAGGAGTAGTAATAGACTACGAATACTGTAAGGGCTGTGGAGTCTGTGCTAATGTCTGCCCCGTTAAAGCAATAGCATTCGTACCTGAGAGGTGAGGAAAATGGGTGTTCTCACACTAACAGGTAATTATGCTGTAGCGTGGGCTGTTAAGAGAGCTCGAGTACAAGTAGTGGCTGCCTATCCGATAACACCGCAGACTACTATTGTTGAAAAAATATCGCAAATGGTTGAGGACGGGGAAATGAATGCCAAGCTTATACGTGTTGAGAGCGAGCACTCGGCTCTAGCAGCTACTTTTGGTGCAGCTATTGGTGGTGCTAGGGCCTTTACAGCTACTGCTAGTCACGGCCTATTATACATGCATGAGGTCTTGTGGTGGGTTGCTGGTGCGCGTGTACCAGTGGTTATGGCTGTTGTTACTAGAGCAATAGGTCCTCCATGGAATATTTGGACCGATCACTCAGATATAATGGATCAGCGTGATACTGGTTGGATTATATCCATGGCTGAGGATAATCAGGAGGCCTTTGACCTAACACTACAAGCATTTAGGATAACCGAGGATGATGATGTTAATTTACCGATGATAGTGGGCTTGGATGCATTTATACTAAGCCATACCTATGCTCCTGTAGATGTGTTAGAGCAGGAAGATGTCGATAAATGGCTTCCACCGCGTAAACAACTCTATGTTATCGACCCTGA
>JALUDQ010000097.1 GCA_027043985.1 Desulfurococcales archaeon | reverse complement strand
GCAGACGTGAGCTTTGAAGAATACATGAGGATGCGTAGGAGACTGCTTAGAGAACTATTAGGAGAAGTAGAACCATTATTTGACGAGTCTTGGCGTGAGATTACGCCAATGTGGGATAGTGATGGTAAGCTCGAGCCACTATACGCTATACGGGAATACCCAGACAAGTATGTAGTAATCATTGATCTACCGGGAGCAGATCTAACAACACTATCAGTTGACTTGAAGGGACGACTACTAATAATTAAATCAAAGCTTAGACAGTCAGTATTATTTAGTGACTGGGGTACTGTGCAGAGAGAAATAGTTTTCACCGAATATGCTAAAACAATAGAGTTACCCGAAGATATAAACCCGGAGATATTCGAAGTGGAGCATAAGAAGTCTATGGTAATAATAACTATTGGTCGCAAACGAATTTAAATAAAGCAAATGATACCCTTATTTTGTATGTATTTCAACTATATCTCCATCCGAAACCTCGTGTTCTAATCCAACTCTCTCTCCCGGAAACTTTGCTGAAGGACCCCATATACGTGCGTACTTGAAGTTCTCTACAAACATCGAGTGAATAGATCTAGCAACATCTAGAACCGTTGCACCCCTACGAAGTATTAAGGGCTTCTTAGCCGGTTCATCATGGTTTGGTTGTTTGGTATAGACTCTGATAAGCTCTAGGGTATCAAACAATATCTTGCCTAGCTTGTCTAATCCCTCACCAGTCTTAGCTGAGACTGGTAGGACTGGTATGTCTTTTGGCACTATTCTTGCTATTCTCTCATAAGCTCTACGCGCTCCCGGTAGATCTACTTTATTAACGAGTATTACAGTTGGCTTATACGAAATATTCCCGAATATTGCTTTCTCAACATCATCTATTGTAACGTCTCCATATATTTTTACAAGTGCATTATATATCCTGTAATTCTTTAGTAGGTTCACTATATCGGCAACAGTACATCCAATAAGTCTACCGGAGATAACAACACGTATATTAGAGCCTCCTCTCCCCTTCTCTATTACAACTCTTCCCCTAGGCTTCTTTACATGAATATGAGCTTTCCTCAACTCCTCTAAGATGATCTTCAGTTGTTCTAATGGTCTATGTGCTCCGTCTAAGACTATAATTATGCCATCGGCATTGCGAGCTAAGCCGAGAACCCTTGACCCCCATGCAACACCATCAGCGGCACCGGGCATTAATGCTGGCGCTTCTATTAGTTGAAACTGTATGTCTTCGAAAGCAAGCATTCCAGGTACGGGCTTACGTGTAGTGTAAGGATAATCTGCTACTTCTACATCAGCATTTGTAAGTCTTTTCAATAGCATGCTTTTCCCAGAATTAGCTAGCCCCAATAACACGATTTGAGCGGCCCCCTCCTTCTCAATAAAGAAGGATGGACCTCTACCGCTACGCCTTCTTCGCCTCTCTTCAAGTTCTTCTCTAAGCTCTCTAAGCCTCCTCCTAGCCCAATATAATAGGTTCTCAGTACCCTTATGCTTTGGAACCGCTGAGATAAACTCCTCTAGCGCCTTGATCTTCTCCTCAATAGTCTTAGCCTCCATAACCTTCTGCCACTTAACCTGTGCTTCTGGCGGCAAGTTTGCTGGCATATCTGTCCCCCTAGTTGTTGTTACTCTACCCTACTATACTAGCATAAACTAAACCTTATAATCATTATAATTAATACTCTTGCTCTAATATAATAGTATAATACCCCCTACCAACATAATAGTATAGGATGGGTGACCCATGCAGTATAACTCCCTTATAGATTACTTCGATGTAGTGGATTATTTTAATACGGGAGAATGCTTGTTTTCCACTAAGATTTCCGTTCCACTAGACAATAATGATGGATTAGAATCAATTGTTTCATCTTCATATCGGAGAGCACCATTTATAGCATTTGTTATTCTGTGCAATGAAGACAAAAGTATAAAGGGACTAGGAATAATGCCAAACTCGCTAAGGGCCCTAAAGAAGATTAGTAGTAGTGATATTCTCAACTGGTTATTAAACAACTACGTAGAAATAGTGATTATACCTAAAACAGATATCGACTTATTAAATACAGTTAAGAGATCAGAGGTTCGATTTCGATTAGTTGATCCCGGGCTCACATTAAACGAGGTTATCGAAGTAGTTTTTAAAGCATAACTGTTTTACGGTGGAACACCGTGCCTTTAGATGAGACTATTTTAACAGTGGTAGCTGATAATAGAATTGTTTCTCCAAGACTAAAGGCTGTATGGGGTCTCTCCATATGTGTTCTTGCTAGAAGAAACAATGGGTATGTAAGTCTATTATTTGATACTGATACTTATCCTCATGTATTAAAACATAATGCAAGGACACTCGGCTTAAAGCTAAGTAAGTTAGATGGTGTAGTGATATCCCATGACCATAGCGATCATACTGGAGGATTACCTCTAATACCAAGTTATGCTCCGGGAATTCCCGTCTATATTCCTCAGAAATCATCCTCCATATTGAGGGAGAGGATACTCTCACTGGGTCTCAGGCTAGTGGAAGTTAAAGACAAGTACGTGATCAATGATGGAGTATTCATAATAGGTGGACTAGAAAGATATGGTATAAGTGAGCAATCGCTAGTCTTAGCGGTTAGGAACTTGGGTCTCATAGTACTTGTTGGTTGCTCTCATCCAGGGGTAGTAAATATTGTGAGGAAAGCCTATACAGAACTAGGAGTTAAGCCCTATGCTGTTATAGGAGGTTTTCACTTGGAATGGGCTTCAAGTAAAGAGATACGGGAGGTCATTGGAAACCTATTGTCTCTCGGTGTTCGGAAAATAGGGCCCATGCACTGTAGTGGTGAAGGTATACGAAGGTATCTAAGAGAGCATAACCCGAGAGTATTCTTAGATATGAGAGCTGGTTCAACCGTAATCTTTGCAGCTTAATCCTTCCTCTTCTCTAGTTTAAGAAATCTATCTAGTGTTACCACTTTGCCTCTAGTTTTCTTAACATAGAATTCTGGTGCTATATCCTTCAAAGTACGCCATGTTCTCCTAACAATTGGTGGAGGCTCGCCATGTTTTCTCAAGTATTCTTGCAACCATTTTATAGTTTTGGGGTCTGCTGGGTAACCGCTACCAATGTCTCCATAAGTCTTTGATAGTTCGTGTATATGTCTATCTCTTAATACTTTCGCTATTATACTCGCAACTGATACTGGGATGTATTTCTGGTCAGCTTTATGTTCGGCTATTATCTCCCACTTCATGTATCCTATTCTATTATTTATAAATTTAAGCAACTTATACTTATTGCCAGTTAAGTCAATATATACCTTGTTTATTTTTTCACACTTTTCAGTGAGCTCTAACAGTATATCAGCAATATTCCTATATAATAGATCATTCAAGTTCTGTTCATCTATTTCACTAGGAGAAACCCTCCTAACAGTATAGTATTCTACAATATCCTTAATGACTTCGAATAATTCCTCTCTTCTATGAGGTGTTAGAAGCTTACTATCACGAACTCCTAGTCTTTGAAGTAAGCTTATTTTTTCCTCACTAATACATGCTCCGGCAATAAACATGTCTCCAACTAGGCTTCCCCGTCCAGCTTCATCCACGCCTACAATGACCTTCTTTATGGGTAGAGTAGCGCGGTGCTCCATGTCCTTACATCTCTTACTATATCAACTAGTTTTTCTGGTGAAGCATGTTTTCCTCCCTCTTCATAGAATACTTCGAGTAAAATATACCTGATATTAGCGTCTCTTAGTGTTTTCAAGAGGTTCTTTATGTTCACGTTATGGGAGCCTGGTGGTAAGTGGTCTTCTATATGTCCATTCTTATACTTATAGTCGTGTAGGTGTAGGAGTATGAGTTTATCCTTAAAGATTGTTACCCATTGTCTAGCGAGTTCAAGGTAATCTACCCTACTGCTCTCGTGATTTCTTCTCAGCTTTCTATGATAGGCTATTACGGCGTGGCCTACATCGAAGCAGAAGAATACTTTTTCGACGTTTTCCTTTATTGGTGCTAGATGGTCGGGGAGACTACAACATTTACCGGGGTCATTCTCTATTACTAGGTCTACTCCGTGATCCCGTGCTATACCATATAATTCTTCAACACTACGGATTGCCGAGTCAACGGCTTCCTTCTCTAAGTCTCTATCTATATCGACTACTTGAGAAGTCGCTAAGTGTACGTTCAAGTACAATGGGTCTAGAGAAGCAACCCTCTCCATTAGCGATCTATAAACCTCTACGCTTGCACGCCTAATACTCTCTAGAGGAGACGCTAACGCTATGTCACGCCACGGACCATGTATGCCTATCTTCAAACTATATTCTTGTGCTAGCTTTACAATTGTCTCAAGCTTGTCTAGGTGCTTGAAGGGCCAGGGATAGTCTAGGCTCAACTCTATGTATGAGAAGCCAGCTCTAGCTATACT
>JALUDQ010000096.1 GCA_027043985.1 Desulfurococcales archaeon | reverse complement strand
TATGAGATATATTCTGCTATACTTGAGTACCTTGAGGATGAGAACAAGTATGTTATTATAACGCTTGACGAATTCGACTATTTTATTGAGACTGCGGGGAGCGATGCTGTCTACTTCTTGATAAGAACATATGATGAGTTCTCAGAGTATACTAGGAGGATAAACTTTATATTCATTACGAGGAATACAACGGCTCTCTCAAGGCTAGATGATGCTACTGAAACCTACTTATTGAGGAATATCATACATTTCTACCCGTATACTTCAGATGAACTATACGATATACTTGATAGTAGGCGCTCTCTAGCATTTTATGAGGATACGGTTCCAGATGAGGTCTTGAGGTATATTGCTGAAATACATGGTAAGGATCGAGGAGGAGAGGGTAATGCTAGAGCTGCAATAGAAACCCTATTAGTTGCCGGCGAAGCTGCAGATGCTGAGGGTGCTCCAAGGATAACTATAGAGCATGTCCGTAAAGCCTATGTTAAAGCTAATCCCCAGATAACTATATTGTATGATAGACTGATAACTCTCCAATTACACGAGCTATTATTTCTTTTAGCTGTTGTAAGGACTTTGAAGAGGAGTCAGCAAGCCTATGTTAGGATAGGTGAAGTAGAAGAAGAGTACAAGTACATATGTGAAGAGTTGGGCGAGAAGCCGAGAAGACATACGCAAGTCTATGAGTATGCTATGAATTTAAGAAAACTAGATCTCATAGAGACAAAGACTTCTGGTAGAGGTTATCGTGGCAAGAGCACGCTCATAGGGATAAGCATGGCGCCACTTGATCCGTTAGAGAACCGTATACTGGATATAATAAAGAGAAGAATAGGTGAACATAAGTGGAGGACGAGAATAACATAATGATAGAGCAATTATTCTCAAGTCGTGGTAGAGTAAGAGTAATAAAGACTATATTTAGGCTTGGAGAAGCAAATATATCGAAAATAGCGAGAATAACCGGGTTACATCATAAACTAGTTGAAAAATACTTATTGCAGCTAAAAGATTACGGTATAGTAGAAGAGCATCGTTATGGGCGGTTAAGATTATTTAAACTAAACTATACAAACCCTAAAACATATTTAATACGCGAACTATTAGAAGCCCTTGAGGAAACATGAAATCTGCCGAAATGATCGACATTACTGGTAAGAGTGAAGTAGAAAGAATAGCCATTGTAAAGGGTAGAATAAGGCTTAGAAAAGAAACTATAGAGAAGATACGCCGAAAAGAAATAGAAAAAGGAGACGTTATAACAGTAGCAAAAATCGCTGGCATCCTCGCGGCAAAGAAGACACCAGAAATAATACCATTATGTCATCCAATCCCATTAACAAATATCAGAGTAGATGTAAACGTTAAGGAAGAATTCGTAGAGGTTACTGTAACTGTCAAAACCGTAGCGAAAACTGGAGTTGAAATGGAGGCTCTAACAGCAGCAACTATTTCACTACTAACTATCTGGGACATGGTTAAGAAGTATGAGAAAGACGAGAAGGGGCAATATCCTTACACTCGTATTGAGGAAATAAGAGTAGTAGGGAAGATTAAGAGGCCTATACAGGTTAAATAAAACTATGCAGAAGATAATTTTAAGACTATTATACAATGGCAGCTTATTCCACGGGTTCCAAAGACAACCTGGACTTAAAACAGTTGAAGGAGAAATTGAGAAGGTCTTGAAAAAACATGGTTGTATAGATGGTTTTCGAAGACCATACTATTCGGCTAGCGGTAGAACAGATAAAGGAGTACATGCATTTGCTCAGACGATATCCTTCTATACTAATTGTAGTATAGGTAAAATAATTGATATTTTAGGTGAATTAGAACCAGAAATACATGTATGGGCTTATAGAGTAGATTATACAGGAGAATTCCATCCACGCTACTGGGCCTTATGGAGAGAATATATCTACGTGGTAAAACAAGAGCGAGAGAAAGAAGACAGAATAGAAACACAAAATAAAACACTAATAAGACGATTACTCGGCTGCAAGGATTACTCCTTCTTAGGCTTACCTAAAGACGTGCAATCCTTTCACTGTATATTTAAGATAAGTATAGTGAAATGGAACAATAGTATAGTATACCATATTGTTGGATCAAGTTTTGCCCGACAAATGATAAGGCGTATAATGAGCTTTATTCAATTAAAAAATACATCCCGTAGACTCAAATCTCTAAAACCAGCAAGACCAGAAAACCTAATGTTATTTAACGTTAGATATAGTTACTCATTTAAAATAATTGATCCTAAAAGACTTGAAGAGATAATACAGTATCACGCTAGAAGGGAAGCTGTGTTTGAGTACCTTTACCAGAACTACGTCTCCCAGAACGCCTACTGGTACGACGAGTTCGTTTAACGTGTTCTCCCTCCTTTTTCTCCTCTTCAAGAACACCTCGCTCCTTTAGCTCTCTAATATATCTCAGTACTTCATTGCTTCGTGGTCCAGCTAGATATTTCACCATGTTTTCTGTTAAATTGTATCCTATTGCGATACGAGCAGCATATTTGGGATTGTTTACGAATATTATCTGTAACATTGGAATATAATCTGACTTTACTATTCTAGAAGACACGTGGAGTTTTGCCGCTAAATGTCTAGCTAGAGCATCGCGTACTTCTCTAACTTGTTTAGTCTTGGACATTAAGAGTATTCTCTGAGGAAAACTATACTTTACCCACCGATACTTTGATTTCATTCTAGCTAAAGCCACACCCGCACCCATCATGTCAAACACATATGATAGGAGATCCCAGTTACCAGTCCTTTTTATTCTTCCCAAGTAGACTGATGCTCTACTTAGAGCCTCGTAGCCGCGCCATAGGTCTTCTGGATCACTATACTGGTTAGGTAGGTTCTCGTTGATCCACTGCATCATTGTCTCATAATCAATGTTTGTTTGAGTAACAGCTAGCTTGGCTTGCCAAGCGTATTTTGACATAAACAAGTTTCTAAGAGCTTCAAAGGGACTATATTCTCTATCACGTCTACGTACTAATGCTTTAACGAGATCTAGCGTTACTTTACCGTATCCTCGTGCTATAGCTTCTAAGTCATTAATTGCTGATCGTAGATCTCCATCTGATAGCTTTGCGAGATATCTTAGGGCTTTGTCATCGCATTCTATTTTCTCGCTTTTACATATGTATGAAAGAACTCTTGCAACAACCGTTTCTGTGAGTCTGTTAAAAGCTATAAGCTTGGAAGCGTCTCTTAGTGGCTTTAGCTTTGTATCCCAGGGGTCATTAGCGGTCATAACTACTGGGTGTATAGTGATCTCTATCAGTTCTAGTATAGCGTTTAATCCTCCTCTATCGGCAGTACCCGAAATACCGTCAACTTCATCTAATAATATGATCTTTCTACGAGAACCAAAGAGGCTCATCTGTGTTGCAGCTAGTTTAGCTACTCTTTCTATATCTTCTCTACGGCGGAAGTCGCTTGCATTCATCTCTATTAGTTCTAAGCCATACTCGTGTGCAGCTGCCTCCACCATACTAGTCTTACCGCATCCTGGAGGTCCGTAGAGGAGAGCTGCCTTCTTACTAGGTTTTCCGTGTAGCCAGGCGGTTAGCCATTCAATGAACTCCTTCTTAGCCTTATCCTGATTGGCTACGTCAGCTATTTTCTTGGGACGATACTTTATAACCCATGGGAGCTCTTTAGTAGGCAATGATTTAACCCTAGGCTAAGTTTATAGGATTTCTTCTATGCCTTCAATTTCTTGCCGACGAGTACTAGTCTGGCTAGGAAAGCGTTTAACTGTATTTCATCGTCTCCTCCTTCAGCTAGTCTAAACTGTATTTCACCAGCGTAATCAGCAATAAGTACTCTTAGAGGTTCTGGTAACTTTAGGTCAGCGCTAAAGATTTCTCTATGGATTTGCTTTATTATATCTATACCAGATAACCCGTACTCCACCATGAGTTGTCTTAGTTTGTCTCTAGCATCAGTAAATCTCCCATCTAACGCTAACTTTATCATTTCCTTTATTTCTCTCGGATGTGCTAAGCCCACAACCTTGTATACTGCTTCTACAGTTACCTTACCTAATGCTGCTGCAGCTTGTAGGATGTTTATTGCTCTCCTCATGTCTCCTTCAGATATCTCGTATATGACCTCTAATGCTTCTATATCGTATTGTACGTTTTCTTGCTCTGATATCCATCTAAGTCTAGCGATAACATCCTCTTTTCTTAGTGGTGTAAATCTGAAGAAGGCACAGCGTGATTGTATGGGTTCTATTATCTTGCTAGGATAGTTTGCTATTAATATGAAGCGAGTTGTTGCTGTATACATTTCCATTAGTCTTCTAAGAGCTTGTTGTGCGTCAGCGGTCATGTTGTCTGCTTCATCTAATATTATTATCTTGAAGGGTATTTCCCCTGGAACACGGCTTCTAGCAAACTCCTTAACCTTAGTCCTTATAACATCGATACCTCTTTCATCACTAGCGTTGAGTTCTAGCAAGTAGCGTTGATAATTTTCACCATAGAGGTCGTGGGCTAACGCGTGTGCTGCAGTAGTCTTACCAGTACCTGGAGGCCCCGCAAATAATAGATGAGGCATGTTCTTTTCTTCTACAAACTTCTTCAGTCTCGTAACAACTTCTTCCTGGTCAACTATTTCGTCAAGGCTTTTCGGTCTATACTTCTCAGCCCATAGAAGCTCTGCTATACTACTCAAGGCTTAAGTCCCCCAACCACTATAAACGATACACTCTATAATAAGTTATATAAGGGTGAGGGCGCCCGCCTTACCACGCATATGAGGAAATACTAGATGAGTGAACTAGTATTAGGTTTAAGGAATCTTAGAAGAGACTATATGTGGACTAATATTAGGGCAATAGTTCTAAGAGATCATGAAGACATAGTTTTACCCGGAACAACAATACAGTTGAGACGTGGAACAGAAATCGTAGCACCACGCTGGCTTGTAAGAATGCTATCTGAGCGAAAAATACTCGAACCTAGAGAAGAGCCTATGAAGATAAATGAGCTTGGGAGATACTCTTTCCTTGAAACAAGGTCTAGACAACAATCAGCACTACTCCAGAAGCTACCAACAGACTTTTATCAAAAACTAAGAGACTATCTTGAAACAATTAGAAGAAAACTATCTGAATCACCATCACCTGAAATAATAGACGAGTACCGTAGAGCTAGAAGCTACACCTACGACATACTACGCGTAAGACTCCAACGCATATTATCATTAGTTCAAGCAGGTGAAGAATCAAGCGAGATACGAGAACAATTAGCCCGATTAACCCCAGAAGAATTAATACTCTACAAAACTATAAGAAGACTTATCGAGGACTGGCAGAAAGAAGTAACAGGTTTAGAGGAAGTACTAATATGAGCATAGATGAAACCGAGATAATAGGAGTAGAAGAATTATCAGACCCCAAGCTTAGGTTTGAAGAATTCCTAAAAACATTCCAAGATAGAGTTACGGGTAGGTTCAAGTATCGTGAACGCATTCGGAGAATGATCATAACAGGGATGAAAAGCCTCGTAATAGACTTCGAAGACCTCTACATGTATGACTCTGATCTAGCTAGAACCCTCATAAACCAACCCGACACCATGCTTGCAGCATTATCAGAAGCAATAAGGTCTCTAGCCGAAATAGAAGACCCAGAATACGTTAAAACCATTGACAAATTTTACCCACGCATAAAGGGTCTCCCCCATGTCGTACGTATAAGAGACATTAGAAGCGACCATATAGGAAAACTAATAATGATTGAAGGTATACTCGTAAGAGCAACCCCAATTAGGGAAAAAGTGGTCAAGGCGGTCTTCAGGCACATGCACCCAGAATGCGGGCAAGAATTCATGTGGCCACCTAAAGGAGAAATGGGAGAAGTAATAGAATACCCGCTCTTCTGCCCCCTCTGCGGTAAATCCGGTGGTAGCTTTAAGCTTGTACCAGAAAAGTCGAAGTTCATAGACTGGCAGAAAATAGTAATACAAGAGAGACCCGAGGAAATACCTTCGGGACAAATACCCCGTAGTATAGAAGCAGTGATCACCGCTGATCTTGTCGATAAAGCTAGACCGGGAGATAGAGTAAGCTTAACTGGAGTATTACGGATAAAGCAGACGGGTAAGAAGAAGGCTAGTATAGGTATATTTGACATATACCTAGATGTAAACTACATAGAAGCTTCTCAGAGACTCCTAGAAGAAGTTGAGATAACAAAAGAAGATGAGGAGAAAATAAAAGAGCTAGCAAAAGACCCATGGATACATAAGAGGATAATCGCAAGTATAGCACCAACAATCTACGGACACTGGGATATAAAGGAGGCAATAGCCCTCCTCCTATTCGGAGGAGTACCCAAGCAAGCAGAAGACGGGACTAGGATAAGAGGAGACATACACGTATTGTTAATAGGAGACCCGGGTACAGCTAAAAGCCAGCTCCTCCAATACGCGGCAAGAATAGCTCCTAGAGGAATATATACTAGCGGTAAGGGAGCAACAGCAGCAGGTCTAACAGCAGCAGTTGTTAGAGACAAGTCTACTGGAGAATGGTATCTAGAAGCTGGGGCACTAGTATTAGCTGATGGTGGTATGGCGGCAATAGACGAAATAGACAAGATGAGAGAAGAAGATAGATCAGCAATACACGAGGCCATGGAACAACAAACAGTAAGCATAGCTAAAGCAGGCATTGTTGCTAGACTCAATGCCAGATCCTCTATACTAGCAGCTGGTAATCCCAAATTCGGTAGATACATGAAGGATAGGAGTCTAGCAGAAAACATTAACCTACCAGCAACCATTCTCTCAAGATTCGACCTAATATTCGTGTTAAAAGATGAACCAAACTCAAAAATAGATTACCTAATGGCCGAGCACATACTAAGAGTGCATAAGGAAATAGAACTAGTAAAACCCGATATACCCGCATCACTATTGAGGAAATATATTAGCTATGCGAGAAGATACGTTAGACCCAAGCTAACCGATGAAGCAATAAAACTACTACAAGAATTCTTCGTAGAAATGAGGAAAATGGGCGAAGCTCAAGATTCATCGAGACGTGAGAGCCCAGTAGCAATAACACCAAGACAGCTCGAGGCATTAGTACGTTTAGCAGAAGCTCACGCTAAGATGGCTTTACGAGAATATGTCACAGTAGAAGATGCCGAAGAAGCTATAAGATTGATGAAAGCCTTCCTAGAGAGCGTTGGAATAGACATAGAAAGCGGTAAAATAGACATAGACATAATAATGACGGGTAAGCCTAGGAGCCAGCAAGAAAAACTATCAATAATAGTAGACATAATCGAAAACGAAACCTTAGAATCAGGTTACGGCTGTGTATATATGAAGAAAATAGCTGAAAGAGCAAAAGAATACAATATATCAGAAGACTTCGTTGAAAGAGCACTAAGAATACTGAGACGAGAAGGAACAATATATGAGCCAAAACCACACTGCTACGCAGTCGTGAAATAATTACTAAGACAAGCAATACTAATTATGAATTATACTTTTAAACCCGAACAACATATCACAAGCAAGGTGCAAGCTAATGGCAGAACAAAAACAACGTTTCACCGTAAAGGTTGGTGAAAAAGAAATAGAATTAACAGACGAGGTACTTGAAACACTATACGAATACGTGCACACAGCAATGCCGTTGGAAAAACTCGCTGAGAAACTAGGACTCGAATCATGGGAAGAAGCCTATGAGTTTATTAAAAACATACCCGCATGGATACTGTGGATACCGCCATCAATGTGGAAGCATCGTAGAAAACTAGTTCAATCAGCACAATAAATGACCCAATAATTCTCCACATTATTATCGGAATACCCGGTAACCAATACTTTAATTATCTGGAATCTTCCATTAATTAATAAGTTATAGAATTACGCGACATAGCTAGTATTCTATATAGTGTTACCCTAGACTAGAACATGTAGTAGTGGGGCCGCCGGGATTTGAACCCGGGACCACCAGCGATCTGGGGTTCCCCTCTAAGACACCTGGCAGGCGGGGATTCCTCCCCAGGCTGGCATCCTGCCAAGCTAGACGACGGCCCCAGAGTCTGAAATAGTGTTCTGGTGTATATACTTTACTGGATATGGAGTTAATATCGTTTTGTAGGGGAATTCTGTGGGATTTATAATGTTAAAAATACGCGGAAATACCCATGAACCTGGTCTCCAAACATACATGAACACCATAAGGTAATACCCAAGAAGTAATTGGTAATACCCACGTATTACCAGGATTAATATTTACTTCTTATGAAATCCATAGGTATCTCTCGGCGTTCTTAACATGCCAGTAATATTTCGTTGCAGCAAGTGTGGTAAAATACTATACGTGTTCAATAGGGTTGGACAAGACTACTTCGGTATACCTACGCCCAGTGAGGTCATAAGCTTATACGGTGGCGTTTGCCCCCAATGTGGTTCAAGACTGAAAATACCGAGTGTAAACGATATCAAGATAACATACTTATCCTCAAGCTTTAGATACAGATACCCAAGCCTCGAGGAATACAGTGTATCGAATATAATAACTAGGGCTCCAGAAACACAACCCTCAATACAAGGTTTCAATATAGAAGACTCAGTAACCTCAGAGACATCAGTCTAGAAAATTTTTAGTTTTATCATAATTTTCTCAACTGTGTTGAAGTCCATGTGTTTTTTATAATCTTTCACTAAGGAACGTACTTGCTCTAAATCGCTTATATTGATGCCCAGACTACTCGTAATAGTTCTCGAGAACTCGTTGTAACGGAAAAATATTCCCCCCAAGATACTCGTAAGGTTTCGTGGTTTCCTCAAAAGACTGGCTGAGTCGAAATCTACGAAGTATACTCCACGGGGAGATAGGATTACATGCTTGTAGGGTCTCGAAAGCTCGCCGTGATCTATATGGTGAGCGTCTAACAGATACGCCTTATATATTATTGACCTTAATACTAATCGCAGATCATAAAGCCTCCCGATTTCTCGGTATTCTCTTAGATATCCGGCTAATGTAGGGCCATCAACAAATTCCATTACAATGTAGTTTTCACTACAAGAATACACATATGGTGATACACCGAGTCTAGATGAGGCTTCAAGAATTTTGCATTCATGTAGCATATCTGTTCGACGAGAGTCTTTTCGTAGAATCTTTACTATTGAAACCTTGTTGTCAAATAATGCTAGTAGGGAAACTCCTGTAAAACCAGCACCTACTACTCTAAGACTACCATAAATGTTTCGTAAACCATAATTATAGAAGTATTCTAATCCACGTGTACGTAGCTCGGAAAGAAGCTCTAAACACTCTCTCAAGTCGTACTTGTATTGCTTAAGTATTCTGCAGAAGTCCTCAGAGCTGAGCTGGTGGAGCATTTTTCTATCTACACTTATAAGAGCCATGAAGGCTTCTTATAAAGGAATCTCTTAATCCATTGTAGAATCTCCTTATTCTTCCGGATTAACTCTAGAATCTCTGCTTCACCAAGTATTCTCTTTGTTGCTCTGGATAAGTCGGGCGCGTTTACTAGCTTCTCAATGTTATCGCGTAGTAAGTCATAGGCTCTACGGTATCGTCTAGGCTTCAATATTCTCCATCTCCCATCCTCTCCTATCCAAGGCCCATAGACTTGTTTATCACTAAGGTATTTTTCGAGAAACCTCTCACTATGATCTCTATTGTATATGGGGGGCCCTACATGTAGCTTATATTGGGGTAACGTGTGCTCTTCTACTTCAACTACTATTAATGCGAGATCTTTTTCATCGCTCCATGCATCATAGTCAACTACTTTGAAATCATGGTTTTCAATGAATTTGTAGATACTCTTCATAGTCCTCTTTAACTCGCCCCATAGTATATCGGGTACTAAGTTTAATCCACTTATATCTAATAGTAATGCTACAAGGCTAGTCCTCCGTGAAGACATTATCTCAAATGCATTTATGTTTGGATAAGATGGGAAGAAATATGATAAACTAGGCTTAGCTAAATACCTCCTAGATGCAGCTATGAAGACTGCTAGGGATCTCCTAGATACTGCTGCTGCAACATTACGGTTAGGGTCAACGGGGTCTATGACTATTAGTTCTTTGTTTTTAAACTTCTTTAATGCTTCTTTTGGACTATAATATCCTTCAATGTCTATTATTATTGGTGGACGCCATTCTGCAACATTCTCCAATGTTTTCCTAAAACTAGTATAGTATATGATTAAAAGCTCGACTAGATAACCTGAAAATCCCTCTACTCTTATCTCAGCGCCATAGACTCCTATACCCTTCATAAACTTTTTCAGTAACCTAACTTGATCTTTCTGCTCTTCCGTTAACTTTGATTTAACATATCTGGTATGATGGGGGGTTCTATCAACTGCTGATTTTATCCTAGATGGATCACTTACATCGAAAGCTGGGACAACATCTACGTCTACATTATCTATTCTGACAGTAAGATACGGATGTGCTGCGTATTTTATCATATAATTATAGTTTTGAAACGCCTCTAGTATAATCTTAAATCCTACTTCCTCAAGCCATTCTTTATCGTATTCCTCGGGAAACAATACAAACACGTCGAGATCTAGTTCGCCGGATATCCATGTGTCTTTTGCAAATGATCCCTGTAAACTTATCCTTCCAGGTATATTGTTTTTCTCAAGGCTTTTCTCTAATTCTTTCTTTACAATACTGTATATGCGTAAACCTTTCTCGTATTCTTCTGGCTTAGGCTTAATCTTCTCTAATACTCTCTTCTCTATGTCTTTGTAGTTCAATATCGTTAATCCTCTGCTGATACTTCCCTCAATGTTCTATATATGGGTCCTCGAGGGGTGAGTATGCTCTGTTTAAGCCTAATGTACCTCACTACCATTTCACCTGCATCAAAGTCTTGGAATTCTTCTATTACTTTCCTAAGAGCCTCACGCTTTCTTCCACTCTTAACTCTAGCTACAGTTATATGGGCGACAAACTCTTCTCTCTCAGGCCTAAATCCTAGACCTCTAAGTCCACGTTCAAGTTCATCACGTATTCGTTTAAGTTCCTCATAGCCTTCTGTAACTCCAACCCATACTACTCGCGGCCTATTTATATTAGGAAAACATCCAACACCACTAACTCTTATTTTAAATGGCTTGAATCTTATAGACCTCATGACATCGTATATATCATCGATTAAGGTCTCTGGTATGTTGCCGAGGAATCTGAGCGTTAAATGAATGTTCTCGTCTTCAACTATTTTGACGTGAGCCCCTGAAGCAGCTACGGCATCTCTAAAAGCTATTATCTTCTTCCTCACCTCGGGGTCGTCTATATCTACTGCTATAAAGGCTCTCACCGCCATCTCTCAGACCCTCTAGATTATGTAGGCTAATTATTATATAATAAATATTAAAGGCTTAATAGCTAGAAGCAATTCTATAGTGAAGGAGTGTGTTGAGGATCAGAGACGAGGGTATAGTAATTGCCTACATCTAGAAAGATAATATGTCTAACTGGTATGCCTGGAGCTGGTAAGGGAATAGTATCCGATATAGCAAAGACTATAGGCATACCCGTATACGTTATGGGCGATGTAGTTAGAGAGGAGGCGACAAGAAGAGGATTACCCCATAAGCCGGAGATACTGAACGCTATTGCAAAAGAACTTAGAGAAAAAGAAGGCCCTGCAGCTGTAGCTAAAAGAGTAGCATCAAAAATAGCTGGAACCAAGTCGAGAATAATACTAATAGACGGTGTTCGTAGTCTCCATGAGGTCAACGTATTCAAAGAATATGGTGATATAGTGATAATAGCTGTTCATGCATCACCTAAAACAAGATTTGAGCGTCTGAGGAAGAGAAATAGACCAGGAGACCCTAAGACGGGACGAATTTGTCTCACGAGACTTTCTAGAATTGGGATTTGGTATCGGGAATGTGATAGCACTAGCCGATTACATGATAGTCAATGAAGAGGATAGAGATAAAGCCGTAGAACACGCTAGTAGAATACTCGCGAGGCTCGTAGAAGATGCCAAGGATTAGAGTAGAAGTAGAGATACGGCCCACCGAAGATCCCGAAAAGGTCGAGAAAGCGTTAAGGAACGTCTTCGAGCCAGATAAGATTAGAATAGAGGAGAGGGGTAGTGGATACAAGGTATTAGTAGCTGAAAGCTATAGCTATAGGAGCCTCATCAAACTCCACGACCTAATAAGGAGGGAGAGAATACTAGATGCCGCTAGGAGCATGTTGCGTAAAGGAGTTATGGGCAACATGCTTATATTCAAGATAAACAAGCAAGCTGCTCTACAAAACCGTTTATCTTTTGTAGACACGGACTCCGAGTCTCCTTTAGGCCCAATAACATTCATTATCGAGACAGATAACCCGTATGAGGTAATAGATTGGCTAGCCCCCAAGACATCGAGAGGAAGACCCTTATGGGAACGTGAAATGCCTAGAAACTAGTCTACTGGTATTATCATATAGTCTTCTGCAACAATAGTGTTAGAGTGGTAGCGTTTTGCATCAGACAATAAGGTTCTCGTATCAGTATAACGAGCACTAATATGCGTTAAAACAAGTAGTTTTACTCCAGCTAGATACGCTATTCTCCCAGCATCACCAGCCGATGAATGTCCTTCCTCGTGAGCTTCTTCAGCTAGATCATCAGCTGTTGTTGAATCATGTATTAGTACTTCGGCATTCCTAGCCTCTTCAATAGTTCGCATTATAGGCCTAGTATCCCCTGTGTAAACAATTTTTACTGGTGGTCTCTCGATCAATACGTCTCTAGCCCTTATAGTCCTGCCCTTAAACTCTATGTCTCGCCCTCGCTGGAGCGTGCTCCAATATCTTACTGGGACCCCTATTTCGCGTAACTTTTCTACATCAAGTTTAAGAGGCTTATATATTTCAATAACATAGCCATAGCTTTCCTTCATGCCGTGGTCTACGGGAAAACGTCTTATCCTCACGTTCCCGTAGACTATGGAGTTTAAGTCCTCGTGTACACTTACTTCAAAAGGTGGTTTATGTCCAGTAGCCTTCATACTTGATTCAACAAAATATGCTAGTCCCTTAGGCCCGTATATGTGGAGAGGTGTCTTCCTATCATACATTGACATTGATTGAAGTAGTCCTGGTAACCCGAAGACGTGGTCACCGTGGAGATGAGTTATAAACACGGCGGTAACTTTAACTGGGCTAAGCCCAGCCCTTATTAACCTGTACTGAGTTCCCTCACCTACATCGAAGAGAAATACATCAGCTCCATGCTTTAAAGCAATAGCTGGTAAGCCCCTATTCTTTGTTGGTACGGCAGCACTTGTTCCAAGGAAAACTATTAGGGTCTTCAACTCTTATAAACCACCCATAATATGCGTGTAAGACTACCATGAACCCTCATGTAGTGTCGTTCAATAAGAACTAGTCCAGCCCCCTCTATAATATTTCTCGCATCAAATACATGTGGAGTAGCAAAAACAAGGTAGCTATCATGTCCAAGGACTTCTGAAGCCGAGTAAACAAATCCCTCTATTATCTCGCTTAGCCTATAACCCATAGTTGAAGTAGATCTACCATAAGGTGGATCAGTACCAATAGCACCAATACTCTCAGCATGTAGCGGTATACGTGTTGCATCAGCCCTCAAGACCTCTATATCCCATAACCCATAGTAGTCTAAGTTTATTCTAGCACCCTCAACCATAATCTCGTTTAAATCAAACCCTATAGCGCGGAAACCCATAAATCCTGCTTCAACTAGGAAGCCCCCTGTACCGCAGAAGGGATCCAAGTACAATCTATTCTTCTTCGGCCTACTTAAATTAACGAATACGCGAGATAATTGAACACTAAGAGCACCGGGTCTGAAAAAGGGTTTTTTCGCTGGACTACGCTCAGTGAATACACGCGTATTTGCTCGTGCAAGCATTAATCCGATAACTACAACACCGTCAGTAAACAATAAGCGGATAACAGTTGAGGGGGACATGGGATTAACTCTTGCTCTGCACTCCCTTATAATGCGGCCTGCTAAAGCTCCAATAAAATCATCTATATTGATGCCTCGGGAATGACCTTTAAACCTGCGGCTACGTATAATGAAATCATTCTTAACGATACCGCATAAGTCTAGGTCTTTTATCTTAAACAAAAAATCATCAATAGAAGCTGGAGCCATGTCCAAGAATAATCCTACTTCTCTAACCATACCAGCCCTACGTGTAATCTTCTCAGCCACTTGGGGCTCTGAGTCAAATAGAACTAGTTGGTCTAAGACGACATGTTGATGATAATAGCAGCCTTCAGATTCAATTATTGCCTTAAGCTCAGCTAAAGGTAATGTAACGTGTTCTCCAGATAAAATAGCGTAGAGTGTTTTCCTAGGCAACTCTGAGTTCAACCATATAGTTCACTTATAGTTTTAGCGATATACGGTGCTACACTTACCGATACCACGCCCTTGGGTACTGGTACAGTATTTGTTGCAACTACCTCTCTTATCCCAGCTTTTCTAAGCCTCTCATAGGCGCCATCAACAAATAATGCGTGTGCACAAGCTGCATACACTTCTCTAGCACCGTTTTCAAGAGCTTGTTTCGCCGCTAAAGCCATGGTCTTACCCGTACTTATTATATCGTCTACGATAACTACTACTCTACCCTTTACGCTAATAGTCTTGGGTCTCACCTTTACTTCCCCCGTTATCCTATCACGAGTTTTCTCCAAGTAATCGTAGTCACCGCCAATTATTTCTGCAAACCTCTTCGCTCTAGGTAGGGCTCCGGTATCGGGGGCTAGAACTAGGGGGTTCTCTACTTTATCTTTGAAATATTCTGCTAGCGCATCCATAGCTGATACATTTATAGCTGTACCCGTGAAATACGTTAAGACGTGCTCCTTGTGAATCTCCACGACAA
>JALUDQ010000095.1 GCA_027043985.1 Desulfurococcales archaeon | reverse complement strand
ATTCTAAATAATTCTTCTACATCATATAATAGCATTTTAATATCTCCTCCTATAGCTATTGTTGAATGTATATAGCGTGGTATTTTACTGCTACGATAATGGTGGAAGAAATGGATAGTGACTTGAGATTCTATGCCGCAATGACAGCATTGCTGGTTAATATCGCTGTATCAAATCTATTCTATTACTGGATAAAAAACAAACTCAGTAATGAAAAAGCCTTTCTCTTAGCCTTTACTACTGCTCAGAACCTACCAGCCCTAGTCTATGCTGGTGTTTATTACTCTCTAGGCTTCCCGCCAATACTGTTTTACATTGTATTAGCAGTATATTTATCCTCAATAGCTATAGTTTTTACCCAGTACCGTAGGATAATCTGGCACGGAGTACCATGTATTATTGACTCTATCCTAATGGTTACTTGGAGATGAAGATGCTTTGAGCAAAGAATACGTTGAAACAATGATCCACCACATCGGCAGTATATTGCTCGTAAACACGTTGTTCCTACTCATACCCGGCGTTTACGGCTACCTTATAGGCGAAGTCGAAGTTGCAGAATACTATATTGTTATCGGATTAGCTGTACTCGCAATAGGATATCTTCTAAGGAGATTTCTCAACGCACCCATATCATTAAGCCTCGGAGACGCCGTTCTATTAACAGTGATTGCTTGGATAATAATACCCTTTATTGGAGGCCTAACACTACACATAAGCACAAACATGCCCCTCCTAGACGCATTATTTGAAGGTGTAAGCGGTTTTACTGGAACAGGATTAACCATGGTTACAAACCCCGACATAATGCCCCGAACCGTTCTCTTATGGCGTAGTATCATGCAGTGGGTTGGTGGACTAGGAGTTGTTGTCATATCGCTTGCATTATTTGCTCGAGGTGTAACAGTTGCAAGACTCGCGGTAGCAGAAGGGAGGGAAGAAAAAATAGAACCTAGCGTAAAGAGGACTATTATCGCCATGCTGAAAATATACGTGTACATAACGGTTATTGCTACAATCCTATTGTACTTAGCTGGCATGAACTTCTTTGACGCGTTAAACCACGCTATGACAGGTGTTGGTACGGGAGGATTCTCAACACATTCTTCGAGCGTAGGATATTATCCATCTCTCAGCGTATGGTATGCTGCAATAGCATCCATGATCTTAGGAGCTATAAACTTTGTAGACTATTCACGTATTAGGAGAGAGGGGTTCCGCTCATTTATCAGCAGTATTGAGGTACGCACTCTACTACTTATAGCCTTTCTAGGAGGCTTTATAACATATATCATATTATCAAAAGTATTCGCCGTAATTGATTTCCGCTTATTTAGCGAATCCCTCTTTCACTCCATATCCGCGTTAACCAACACGGGATTCCAGGTAGGCGATGTATCACATTACCCCGATATTGTTAAAGTTCTATTCGTGACACTCATGGTTATAGGAGGAAGTACTTCTTCTACATCAGCTGGCATAAAAATATACCGTCTTGTTGTATTCATTAAATCTATTGGATGGGAGATAAAGAGAATACTACTACCATCAAGAACCATGTTTGCATTAAAAGTAGGGAGAAAGATCATCGACCACGAAGTTATACGCAAGGTCTCATTGTTCATAGTATTATACATAACTACCCTCCTAGTAGGCTCTCTTATAACAGCATTCATATACTATGTGAATAATATAAACGTAACATATACTGATGTATTATTTGAAGTAACAAGTGCTCAGACATGTACCGGGCTGAGCGTTGGCTTAGCTGGACCTCATATGCCGGAGGCCGCAAAAGCTGTATTTATAGTCATAATGCTTCTAGGACGACTAGAAATATATCCATTTATAGTAGCAATAGCTAAACCATTTATTAGATCAGCTTAAAGGTGAAGACTGCTATGCGTATATTAATTGTTGGAGCCGGACAAGTTGGTAGATCCCTGGCACGCGAACTAGCTGGTAGAGGCAACGAGGTAATAGTAGTTGACAAAGATAAGGATCGATGCGATGCTATCACTAGAGAAGCCGACGTAATGGCTATAAACATGGATGCAACTGATCCAAGACTATATGAAGAATTAGACCTACATAGATTCGATACAGTCATAGCAGTAACTGATAAAGATGAAGTAAACTTATTTGTAGCATTAATGGCTAAGGTATACAACGTTATACATAGGATAGCCCGCGTAAAAGACGAGAAAGTAGCGAAGCTAATGGAGGATTCAGGTGTAGCTCAACCAGTAAACGAGGCCTATATAACAGCTAAGCTTATACAGTCTCTTCTAGAAGGCAAATATATTGCGTCGATACTCGTACCCGGGCTTACTGGTAACTACGTTCTAATAGCATTAACCATAACTGAAATGGATCAAAGCTATGGGAAACCCCTAAGAGATATATCTTACCCGAAGGACGCTGGTAAAGTCATAGCCGTATATGATGGGGAGAAATTCCTCGACCCAGAGGAAGTGTTAGAGCTGCAAGCGGGGTATGAGGTGATAGCTCTAGTGAGAAAAGATAAATTAGACTCCTTTATAGAAGCCTTTAGGTGACTGCCTCCAATGACAACTATAGATTCCATACTAGGAGCCAATAATACGACAACATCTCCAGCTAGTGGTGGAGGTATAGCCAGCGATATCATGAACGTCTTAAATAGATTGTACGGACTCTTTCTCGAGATAACTCAGAATCCATTTATATTTGCTTTAATAGAGATTGCAGTAATACTTTTCGCTTCATGGCTTTTCACTAAGATTGTTGATATAATAGTATCTAGGTTAGAGTATAGGGCGGTAATAACAAAGGTTGTAGGAAGAAAAATTAGAAGCATTGTTAACGCAGCAACATACATTATAGCGTTAATAGCTATTGTTTACTCTCTTACAGGTATTACAACGCTTATCATACCGATATTCATAGTGTTAGCAGCAATACTGTTTTCGATGTGGGAATTCTTTGCCAACATTATAGGCTATTATACTATTCTAACCGGTAAGATGATCCTACAAGACGTGTTTATAAGAATTGACAGATTTGAGGGTAAAGTCAAAGACATAACACCTATGAGCATAGTATTAGAGTCTCTCAACGGCTCAATAATAAGAATACCGAGTAGATATGTGTTCTCAAAAATAATAGAGGTACCTTCAAGAAATATTATAGCTAAGCTCAGAATAACCGTTGAAGGTATCCCTGTAACCCATGTAACAAAGCTTATGGAGAGAATAAGAGACTTAATACTAACTCGTACTAAGAGAGGAAACATTCCAGGCATGCAGGTCAATATGTTGTTAGAGGAAGCTGGTGGAAACAGTGCCACATATACTGTTAGCATTGTTATTCCGAGGACACTGAAACGAGTATTATCAGATCTAGTAAACGAGGTACAAATAATGCTTCTATCAGAGCTAAGCGAATATGACGTGAAAATAGAGTATTTAGGCGAAGAATACTAAAGCCCTTCTTGTAATAAAAATAAGAACTAGAGAACCCTACATGTAAATGAGGTGGAAGAAAACGCCGAGAAAACGTGACCCCCATATATGCCCCGTATGTGGTACTCGTGTAGAGAAACCAGTTAAGACATGGCAGCTAGTAGCCCCTATGCCCGACCGTTATGGTAGAATAACAATTACTATAATGGGCGTATTCGAATGCCCCAACTGCGGACACCGTTGGAGAGCCGTTATAAGTAAGATAAAGACTGGTGGAGGAGAAGTAGAAGTTGAGACAGCTAAGGGACGCAAAAAACTTGGAGCCGGAAAACCTAAGGCACCCCCCAAGCGTGAGGGACAGATAATAGAAATAGACTTAGACGAACTTGATGAGGAAGAAGAGGAGTAACTTTACTCAATGGTGCTTGTATTTTGAAGATCCAGTCAAAATATTTAGAATACATTGCTATTATAGCAGCAATTCTAATAATTGTCGCATTTAACTTGTTTACACCCTATATTACGGGAGCAGAGGCACCCATGGCTGTTGTTAGTGGTACCAGCATGCTACCATTATTTCATGAAGGAGACATCGTCTTCTTATATAAGCCAGCACCCCAGGATATTCGTGTCGGTGATGTAGTAGTGTATAAGAGGTGTGGGGGTGGCTATATAATCCACCGTGTTATAGATATAGTTGTTGTCGGGAATAGATACTATTATGTTACAAAAGGCGATAACAATCCCTTTGACGACTCTAGACTAGGCCAGTTCTACGAATATAGCCCTATCAGGATATGTAGTAATATCCGGGTTCCAGGCATACCCTATGAACGTATTGTGGGCGTAGCTGTAGAAGTAAACGGTATGACCTTTAAGATACCCTATCTCGGGTATATCTCGTTTATGTTTACACACTTCTTTGGTAGCTCAAGGTAAGGTATTCAGCTACTTCTCTAACCCATAGGCCAGCGTTTTTCATTTTAGCTATCTTCTCAACATACTGCCGCCAGGTGATATTGGGTAGTACCTTTTTCCACTCATTGTACATGGATTTCAAGTTTTCTAGAGCCTCCTTATGATACACGCATAGATTACTACCAACTACTGCCTCGCGATTGCATAGAGAACACTTCTTCTGTGGTTTCAATACACCCATACTTATGGCAAGCATTATGCCCACGTTACGTATGTTCGGCATATATTCATCAATTAATTTGAGGAGTGTTTTCCGTGCCTCATCTAGTACTTGTTCTCTAGATCTTACACCCATTCTTATATCGTTCATGTATTCCTCGAATTTTCTTGTTAGTTCAACACTTGTTATCTTGGAGAAGTATTTAGCGAGTGTTTCAGCTATACTGAATCCTAGGTCTGTTACTGTTACTTTTCCTCCTCGTGTTTCAAGGTATTTTCTCGTAAATAATGTCTCCATTATTCTAGCACGTGTTGCTTCTGTACCTATGTTGTTAGCCTCCATCCATTTAACAATACCTATTTTCGTATAAGCTTTGGGTGGTGGTGTATAACTTGTCCTAACGGCTACCCTGGTTATTTTGACGTATTCTCCGCTTCTAATAACTGGTAATTTTACTGCCTTAACATCTATGTATGGGTAATAATAGGTCCAGCCAGCATACATTAGCGTCTTGGCTGAGAAACTCAGCTTTATATCATCAACGATCATGACTGCCTTTAGATTGCGTACTCTTGCTGGTTTAGAGAAGGTTGCCATAAACCTTCTTACAATTAGATCATATATTTTCCACTGATCAGCTGAGAGTTTTGTAGGCTTTACACCAGTAGGATATATTGCTGGATGTGCTGGGTCGTCTTTAACGCCTTGTCTGGGTTTTAGATAACCGGATGTTTCAGTGAATAGTTTTTCCACGAGCAATCTATATCCTTGGATACCTGCTATTTTCTTGAGTATTTCCTTGTAGTTTAGTGTGGGTGGTAGCTTCTGGCTATTAGTTCTAGGATAACTTATTAGGGCGTCGAGGTACAGTTGTTCTGCTATCCTCTGGGTTCTTGCGGGACTATATCCGTATATCCTTGCTGCTTCTGATTGGAGATCTCCTAGATTAAACGGTGGTGGCGGCTGTATGTATTCATCCTTGTATTTCACGTCTATTATTCTAGCTACTCCTACTGTTCTTAACTTTTCGGCGATACTCTTTGCTTCTGGAAATGATTTAGGCTTAGGTGAGATTAGTTCTAGGCTAACTACTTGGTCTCCTATTTTACCTTGAACTACTAGCGATGGTACTGGTACTGGTATGTGGAGGCGTCTCGCTTTTTCTCTATTAACTACTTCTATTAGTGTTGGTGACTGTACTCTTCCAGCACTAAGGCTTATACGCTTACCAGTAACCAGCTTATAAGCTCTCATTAATGCTCTACTGATGTTTATTCCCCACAGCCAGTCTAGCTCATGTCTACACATACCAGCTTCTATCATCGGCTTGTCAAGAGGCTCTAGTCTTCTAAAAGAGTTTCTTAACTCCTCGGTTGTGAGGCTTGAATACTTCATTCTCTTAGCTCTACGAGGGTCTCCTAGAAACCTTATTATCATGTAGCCTATTACTGAGCCCTCTATATCGTAGTCACAAGCATTGATGTATAGAACGGCTTTTTTAGAGAGCTTTTCCAACAATTCATAGTATTTTTTAACATAATATGCCTTGGCATCAACCTCCCATATAGGAGCCCAGTGATAATTAAATACTGGGAACCCGTGCTCATTAGTCTTCAATCCAAATAAGTGTCCTACAGCTGATGCTACCACATAATAATTGTAGCCGTCCGTAAAATACCAGTAGGGTACTTCTCTCTTATACAAGCACTTCCTAGCCCTACCATTCGATAATGCTTCTGCTATACGTCTAGCTGCCTTGGGTTTCTCTGCTATTATCAGAGTATACGAGTAGAGCTTATCACACATACTCCAGTTGTATCGTTTAACGGGCATTATCCTTATCCTTATACCTAGAAGCTTATTGATAGGTATCTGTTTTTATTTTTCTAGCCTGGTACTGGCATACTGAACACTATTAATACCACGTATAGTAATGGGATCCAATAGTATCTTCTACTAAGCTTTGAAGACAGGTTTAATACTCCAACGTGTTCTCGGCGTGCTGTTAGGAAGAAGGCTAGTATTGAGAAGAATGTGAGGACCGAGTATATGGGATCAAGGGTCTCCGATAATATTATTCCTAAGGGTATTAGCGTTAATATTACGCTCATACTAATGGTTCTATGAGTGTGGGGATCAGTTAGTGCTCTTACAACATGTCCGCCGTCGAGCTGACCTATCGGTAGGAGGTTTAGGAATGTTATTAGAAACAAGAAGTATGCGGCCAATAATACTGGGTGCGATAGTATCACCATATTGTCTGGAACCATATAGTCTATTATAAGCCTCATAGCCAGAGGCATAGCGTTGATTTCAGCTAATGATTCGGAGAAGGCTGCTATCTGGCTTGGAGTCATAAATGCTGAGAGACTTACACCAAGAATAGTTACTGGTATTGCTACTAGAAAGCTTGCTAGGGGGCCAGCTAAACCGATTAATGCTAGACTGTTTATGGATGTTGGGGGAAGTCTCATGTTTATTACTGCTCCAAAGGTTCCAATGAACCCCACGTTTACTGGTGGCGCTGGGATAAAGTATGGGGCTGATACAGGTGTTTTCTTTAGTCTTGCTACAGTGTAATGAGATAGTTCGTGGAGTACTAGAGCTGACATGAGGGAGAATGTGTAGAGGAATGCATCATAGGAGATGCTTGACTTTGCACCCGTTAGACTTCTAAAAGACTCCGAGAAATATGTGCCTGCCATGTATACTGTAAATAGTGTTATAATGAATAATATTATTGGGAGGATTCTTCTCGTAAACTTGCGCTCACGGAATACTTCTGGGTCATCTATGATCCTTATAGTGTATAGGCCTTGGTTCACGTAGAGAACTGGTATTAGCCCCTTTCTGCTTAGTGAAGAATATAGTTTATCAAAGTCTTCGTCTACGTTGTCAGAGTTGGGTTCTACTATTACTTCCAGTTTAACTTTGGGATGAGATACTTCTTTATACCCTATTACTGTGAAATACTTTGATATCTCGTTTACATATTCTTCCATTACTCTTTCTCGCCTTCCATTAATTCAGATAATGGGACAAGCTCGTATGTTCCGTCGGGTAGTCTTCTCCTAATAGTTATTGGTAGTAGCCCTCTCTTGAACTCTTCTTCAGCTATAACTATAGGGTCTTTTGATGGTAGTTTAGATACATCTATTAGAACTGGTGCCCCCATAGCTATTTGGAGCGCTCTAGCACCTATTATTCGTGCTTTCTCGTATCTCGTGAGCTTTGGTATTGTTACACCGTTTTTTCTATGCCATAAGCTCATCAATACACTAGAGCACCTCAACGTAACTGGTGTATTCTAGTTTAATAGTGTTCTGCTAAATAATTTATGGTGACTAAACGCGTAGTAGTGTTATGGATTTGTTTCTCCTAATTTAAAAATGTTTATGTAAAAACCTTGAATTAATTGTTTTAGAATCCTCCGAATTCGCCTCCTCCAAACTTTCCTTTGCCCTCTTCTTTCTTCTCCTCCTTCTTTGGTGGAGCAGCTGCAATTATGTCGTCGATCTTTAACACCATTGTTGCTGACTCTGTAGCGCTCTTGATTACTTGTTTCTTGACTATTACCGGCTCTATTACTCCTATCTTAGTCATATCGTCTACTACTTTGCCGTTCACTACGTCTATACCTGCATATATCTTTCCTTCCTCTTTGTGCTTCCTAGTTAGCTCTGCTATAGTGTCTAGAGCATCTAGTCCGGCAGTCTCGGCTAATATCATTGGTATTTCTTCTAAGGCTTCGGCAAAGGCTAGAACTGCTAATTGTTCCTTACCGCTTATTGTTTCAGCCCAGTCTCTTAGCCTTAGAGCTAGCTCTATTTCTACTGCACCACCACCAGGGACTATTGCTGGTTCTCTTAGAACGTTTCTTAGAGTGTGTAATGCATCCTGTATGCTTCTCTCTACTTCATCTAGGAGCATGTCGTTTGCTCCACGTAGGAGTATTGTTACTGCCTTGGGGTTCTTGCATCCTTCTATGAACACCATTTTATCGTTGCCGACCTTTCTTTCTTCTACTAGTTCTGCGTATCCTAGATCTTTTTCTGTAAGGTCTCGTATGCTTGTAACAATCCTGCCTTGGGTTGCGTGTGCTAGTTTTTCCATGTCGCTTCTTTTTACTCTTCTAACTGCTAGTATCTTCTTCTTAGCAAGGAAGTGCTGAGCAACATCATCAATACCCTTCTGACAAATAACAACATTAGCACCAACACCAGCAATCCTCTCAACCATCTCCTTGAGGAGTTTTGCCTCCTCATCTAGGAATGCCTTTATGAGTTCGGGGCTTGTTATGTTAATCTTTGCTGATATTTCTGGTTTTTCTACTTCTAGTGGTGTGTCTAGTAGTGCTATTTTAGCCTTCTCAACCCTCCTAGGCATACCAGGATGAACAACCTCCTTATCCAACACAATACCATAAACAAGCTGCGAATCAAGAAGACTACCGCCTTTCTTCTTCTCTATCTTTATGTTGTCTAGTCTTACCTCATAGCGGTCTCCTCTCTTCTCAGCTATTGTTACTATAGCGTCTATGACCATTTCAGTTACTTTTTCTAGTGTAGCACCACTTCCAACGTATTTGCTTGATATTGTTGTTTCAACTAGATTCTTGAATATTGGTTTTACTTTTTCTCTATCCTCTGGTTTACTTAAGTCACCGAGATCTATTTTTGTAGCTATTTTCTCGAGTTCTTCTAAGGCTTTCTTCATAGCCATCTTATAGCCTTCAATTATTATTGTTGGATGTATTCCTTGGTCTAAGAGTGTTTCAGCTTTCTCGAGTAGGGTTCCTGCGAGAACCACTGCCGTTGTTGTACCATCTCCTACTTCAGCGTCCTGGGCTTTTGCTACCTCTACCAGTAACTTGGCTGCTGGGTGTTGTACTTCCATCTCCTTTACTATTGTTGCTCCATCATTGGTTATTGTAACGTCGCCGAAGCTGTCCACTAGCATTTTGTCTAAGCCACGTGGGCCTAGGCTTGTCTTTAATACTTCTGCTAGTACTCTTGCTGCTAGAATATTTGATCTGAGAGCGTCTCTACCAGTTGTTCTCTTAGTGCCTTCTTTGAGTATTAGTACGGGGACACCGTAAAGGGACATAGTTGCCACCTTAGAGCCTTATTTTGCATGGTTAGAATCGGACCTCTTCTATATAAATGTTTCGGAGTTAAACTTGATATACCTATACTTAAAAATAGGGAAGAGGAAGAAATACCCTGGGGGAACAATTATGACGAAAAAAGAAGTAATTGACAAAATAATAAGAGTATTCTCAAAGTTCATAGGCCAAGAGGACATCGAGACAGGTAATAGGTATCTATTAGCCGTTGTTGAAACACTAATCTACGAGTACCTTGCAGGCGAGTATACCAGTAAGGAACTATCAGAAATAGCCCGCACATTAAGAGACAAGATTGTTGAAGGACCAGCTTACGCTAACCCATTCATAATGGAAGTTTTAGGAATACTCGAGGAAGAAGTAAACGAGAACAATATAAAGGAGGCTTTAGAGCGTATAAGAGAGCTACACATGGAGGAGAGACTTGATAGACTCGAAGTATAAAACTCCTTTAACAGCGGGTAGAGTCCTCCCCAAATGCACGTATTGTGGTAGGCCAGCCGTTTATCGTAGGAGGACTTCGGGAGAATATTTTTGTAGTGCTTGCTTTACTAGGGCATTTATTAGACGTATTAGGAAGACTATAGCCGAGTACTCTATGCTTACTCCAACATCAAGTATGCTATTATTCTTCTCACCGGACATGCCAGTTACTTCTCTAGCAATGATAGACTCTATTATTAAGTTGGAGAAAGAATATCCAACGAGAATCTATATATCATTGCCCACTGACTACAAGGATTTCGATACTGTAGAGAATGTTCTTAGAGAAAAATACTGTAGTTTAAAAGAACAATTATACCTCGTTGTCGGGGATTATGCGGGGTTTTTCTCTAGCCGTAGTAGTCTAAATGATAGATACGTGTTATCGAGACTACTTTCACTGTCTATTGCTGAACACGTTAGCGTTGATAGTATTTTATTGCCGTATAGTTTGGAGTCACTAGCAGTCCTCGTACTTGCAAACATATTATCTGCTAAGATAGACGATGTTGCATATATAGAACCAGTTGTTAGATTAGACGATGTTGCGATTGGTTATCCATTGTATGATACTCCTTGGGACGACATAGTATTCTATAGCTATATTCGGGGAATCTACGAACTAGGCTTAGTGGGTGGTATTTACTCGAATTGCAGTAAGATTGAGAAGAGAGCCTATGGTATATATCGTGATCTCGCATTGATTAGTAAGGAGCTAGCATACAATATATTGAAGAACCCGAGTGTTTTCCGAGAAACCTTAGGCTTAGAGGAGGTATCAGCTGAGTGTGGCGGAAGAATAGGTAAGAGTATGCTAAATGAATGCAGTAGTCTTAGAAGAATGATAGGTAATATTAGAGTAGAAATCTTATCCCCCTGCCAGCAAGCACATCCTTAATGCCTTCCTTTAGTACTATGAAGTCTTTTCTATAGTATCCCATACCGCCCTTTTGCTCGAATATTATCTCGCCATTCAAATATAGTCTGACAAGTGGGATAGTATCTACTTCAGCTAGTAATTCTTTATCTTTTGTTTCCGTTACATCTACTATTGCTACAGTTATTATAGGCTCTCTTATACGTTCAAACAGTCTTGCCGCATAACTTATACTCCTAGACTCATCACTTCTATCAACATATACTGTTAAGACGAGCCTAGCCGCTCTCAAGAGGTCTTCTAGCTCGTTCTTACTTCTCAGATACTTTACCATTACTTTTCCCCAGACCCGCTCGCCACTATTGTTTTAGCTAATGTTTTCTCATATATCTTCTTCTTCAACAAGTCTTTTTCCCTTTTATTCAAGAATAACTCTATATCCCAAGGCTCTCTGCGAGCTGTAGGAGGCTTTACCATTTCGCCCAACAATACGTATCCTCTTTCCCAGGTCTCTCTTAATTCTTCAATGGTAGCTGTTTCTAAGAATTCCCTAAACATTACATCAAAGTCTACTGCTTCTCGAATCTCTTTCTCGCTCAGCACTGCACCACATACAAAGCATGTGAGATCGGGTGTTACTGCTCTAAACCCGCATCTAGGACATGGTATGGGAGTAGGCCTACCATATTCTTCCCAGAGATACCTTAGCTGCGGGATAAGATCTGTTCTATTGAGCCTTTTAGCTTCTTCGTAAAGCCTCTGAATGTTTGCCGCAACAGCTCTTCTACCATAAGTTACAACATATTCTAATTGTTCTACTGTAAGCTTTTCCCTCACTCGTAATAGGTTCATCGAGATCAGTTCTGCAATATTATCATAGTATCTCTGAACTCGTTTAACAAGCTGCTCCACTTTCGGCTTATAACTTACATCTCCTACAAGCATTTCTAGTACTGGTCCCAGAACCTCTTGTAGTTCCTCATCACTTAACCCTAGGTAATCTAAACCTAGACCCATTGCAACATCTTTTACAATAGTCTTCACGTACTCTTCTACGTTTATCCTCTTTCTACGCGTTCTCGTTTTTCTCTTCTTCTTTTCTTTTTCTTCTTGTGTACTTGCTTGTTCTTTTTCTTTCTTACTTGTTTTCCTCCTACGCCGCGGCAGCTTGAGTACACCTTACCCTATATTATTCTAAACGTTAAGTAGTGTTATGGACATATACTGTTACTGTGTTCTTGATCCACCACTTAATAGTGTTCGAGCTTTGATAAGTTCTTTTGAACTAGGAAAAGTAGGATTTAGGTTGGATATAAAGTGGGAAAGTAAGTATTCTTAACTATAATAGCCAACACTAATTTAATGATTAATAATGATTACCAGAGGTCACGTCTATCGCGTTGTATACCGTAAATCTTGTTCCTCATCCTCACATATCTGGATACCAAGTAGCTTAGCAACATGTTTAAGCGACGCGGATACCTGGTTTTAATGTATTTTACTTTTCTCTCTACTTCCTCTAGTGTTGGGTTTTTGCCTCTAAACCATGTTCTGATAAGATTGCGTGTTATGTACGATAGGAGATCATAGTATTCTTCATTTAGGTCTACGTCGTAGCCATGTTCTACAACTACTCTTTCTATCATATCGCCGAAGTATCCATCTATTATACTTACTATTTCATCAGTGTCTCTCATCGCTTAAACCCTACCTACTATGTCTAGGTGTTACCAGCGGGTTATAAGTTCTTTGTGAACACTTAATACTATCTACGACTATACTATAGTTTTTAATAGTCCCTATTTACTTTTATGCTCTACTTTTAATAGAATGTAGCTCTTATGAGATATTTCAGACGGTTATACAGCTCATTTACAGTATTACTTTGACTCGAACATAGTATTACCTTAGATTACATTATCAAATCATTATGGAAGGCTTAATCAATTTCCGAGGCAGATTCAGTTTATTAGCGAGGCTGACACAATATGAATTTTGGAGAACAAGAGAAAACTAGAGTAATTGAGGAAGAGGGCATAAAGGTAGTGAAGGCAACTACTGTCTTAGAGACATTGAATGTAGATAAGCTTAGGAGAAGCATAGCCAAGGCTATTCTCTCAGCTGGACTCGGGGAGAGCGAGGTCCAGGAGATATTCGATGAAGTATTGAAGAATATAGTTGAGAGAAAAAAGGTTACAACAAAAGATATACGTGATCTCGTTGAAAAGGCTATGGTTTCAAGGATAGTGAAGAACCCTAAGTGGGAGGAGGCTGCGAAACGCTACCTATTGGCGAGAATCTATAATCAAGTCTACGGTAAGGGGAAGTGGAGGGACTTCGACCCGAGGGACTTGAAGCTAACCTATAATGCGTTAAAACTCTTGGAGATAAGGTATTTGCTCAAAGACCCTGAGACCCAGAAGATAATTGAGACACCGCAAATGCTCTTCCGCAGAGTAGCAAGACATCTTGCTAGAGTAGAATACCTCTACGGTAAGAGCGGGGAAGAAGTAAAAAGGATTGAAGATGAATTCTACCGTATCCTAAGCGAGCTACGATTCATACCTAATACCCCAACACTAATGAACGCTGAGACCAGGCTCGGAATACTTTCCGCATGCTTTGTCATCCCAGTTAGAGATGCTCTATCCACACCAGACGGTGAAGGGATAATGGATGCTGTAAGAGCTATGGCTTTGATACAGCAACAGGGTGGTGGAACAGGCTTCGACTTCAGCGAGCTGAGACCAGAGGGAGATGTTGTAGCCAGTACTAGTGGGGTTGCTAGTGGACCCTTATCGTTTATGAGGCTCTTCGACACGGTTACAGATGTCATCAAGCAGGGCGGGAAGCGTCGTGGAGCCAATATGGGTGTAATGCATGTATGGCATCCGGATATAGAGAAGTTCATAAAGGCTAAGACGGGGGAGGCTAAGGAGAAAGTCCTACAGAACTTCAATATAAGTGTTGGAGTCTACGATGATTTCATGAAAGCAGTACTAGAGGGGAGGGAGTGGAAACTCGTTAACCCGAGGAAAACCTTCCTCAAACCCGGAGAACACTTTGACTCAAGATACTACGCAATAGTGAGGGCGAGGCACAGCATAGAGGAAGAGTGGGTTCAAGAGATAATCTTAAGAGAGCTAGAGGAAAAGGGAGGAAGCATACCGCTAGACGAGACACTAATCATAACACTCGATGAAGCCTATGCGTTAGCCGAGAACGAGGGAGCAATAACCAAGACAGTTAATGCACGAGAACTCTTCTACGAAATAGTAAAGGGTGCGTGGGAAGGCGGGGACCCGGGAATGCTGTTCATGGACGAGATAAACCGGAGACACCCAGTATGGTATCTAGGCAAGATAACAGCGACCAACCCGTGCGGAGAGGAGCCCTTGCTCCCTTGGGAGAACTGTAATCTTGGGAGCATCAACCTCGAGAAATATGTTGTATATGATTCGAATGGTGAGGCACGCGTTGATTGGGAGGGGTTGGCACGGGATGTTAGGGTTGCAGTACGCTTTCTTGATAACGTTATAGATGCTAATAAGCATCCGTTGAAGCAGATTGAGGAAGCAAACAAGTTGTCGAGGAAGATTGGTCTCGGCGTTATGGGATGGGCTCACATGTTGATAAAGCTGGGGATACCCTATGATAGTATTGATGCAGTCTACCTAGCATACCATCTCGCAGAGTGGATAGCCTATAATGCTTATCTGGAGAGCATAGAGCTAGCTAAGGAGAAGGGAGTATTCCCGGCGTGGAACCCAGAGCTATACCGCCCCATGTGGTGGACTGCTAGAACCCTAACAGAGCTCCTAGAGACAGCGGGTATTGGGGAGAAGCCTTCAGCTAGGGCTGTGAAACTCGTTGCTGAGAGACCACCCGTGAACTGGGGTCTTG
>JALUDQ010000094.1 GCA_027043985.1 Desulfurococcales archaeon | reverse complement strand
GTACTACACCAGGCAGCGTGGCAGCAGTGGATAGATGCTGCTGTATCGAAGACAATCAATATGAGGAGTGAGGCAACTGTAGAGGACGTATGGGAAGCCTACATATTAGCGTGGAGGCTGGGTTGTAAAGGCATAACAGTCTATCGTGATAAGTCGAGGAGAGAACAAGTAATATACTTCGGGTTAAAATCAAAAGAAAAAGAAGAAAAAGAGAAGACCCAGGTAACATTAAAAACTACGGCAAAACAATACGAGAAGAAGACTCCACTAAGAATTACATCAGAGCCAGTTAGGGAAGCTAAGGCACACGTACAGACTACGGGTGTTAGGCAAGCCGCAGTTACGATTGTTAAGTCTAGTAAGCCTTCAAGACAGCCTCGGAGAGAAGAAGATGTTTTTGGCAAAGAGACACGTATGACTCCTAAAAAGTTCCGTATAGGTAAGAAAGAATACATTACTGTAGCAGAAAATTATGCTGGTGGATGCCCAACGTGTGATATATAGTGTTTAGTTTTATGATTAAGGTTTAATTGATTTAGTTGAAAGTCTTAAAAACATTATTTATGCTTAATCTTTGACAACGATATAACTCTTTCAATAAAGTCTTCTTCATACGGTACTCCTATGAATGCTACAACACCATTTATCGCTATTGTTGGGACACTCATTACCTGGTACTTGTATGCTATATCCATGTTCTCATATGCCTCAACAGTATCTGCTACTATTAGGGGTTTACCTAGCTTCCATGCCTCATAGGCTAACATGTTTGCCAGTAGAGCTGCGTAGGGACAATACGGGCACGACGGTGTTACTATTACCTCTATGTATGCCTCGTTTTCCAACTGCTCTTGTATACGCTTACGCGTTGTGTCTTCTAGCTGTGAGTCTCCTTCACTTATACGTATGATTGTCTCAATTACTGCTCTCAACTCTTCACCACTTGGCGTCCCAGTCCATCTAACATAGCCATCAACTAGGGCGAAGGTGGGGGTTCTCTCTACTCTGAACTTCTTGAATGCTTCATCGTCTTTACCTTTATAGAACTTGTATAGTTTTATTAGTTTCTGACCATTACGAATTGGTGCTTCTCTCTCAATAATCTCTGCTAGCTTTAATGTTTCTCCACAAGTGGGGCACTTGTTTTCAGAGTCCAAGAACACGTATATTTCAACGGGATTTACCATATCTTCAAGTGCTTCTCTTAACGCTTCTATGTCTTCTTCAGCTAATTCTACTCTTACTTGCTCCCTAGCTGTCACATCTACTGGAGTTATTTCTTCTTCGTGTACTTCTACGTCTTTCTCATAGCCTACCATGGCTTTAACCCTCCCTCTTTTTCACAGTGTTAAAGTTTAAATATTTTTACGAACATGATTACTCGGGGAGACTTACATCTATGAGATTACCTTGCGAAATAGCAGTTAAGAAGATATTGCCGACTGTTAGGGCTTTAATAGCCTATACTCTAGTCCATGACTACAAGTTGAGTATTTATGCTACTGCAAAACTAATGGATCTTACACCTGCAGCGATATCGAACTATGTGAGTGGGAGGAGGGGGGCAAAGTATAAGGAGATCATAGAGTCTGATCCAGAGCTTAAAGAGATAATAATGCGTATAGCTAAAAAACTAGTAGAGAAGGGGGCTACTGAGGAAGTATATAGTGATATATGTAGGGCTTGTACCTTGCTTAGAACTAAGTGCTCCGACTAAGAGGATTATATTTTAATTAATTATCATTTTACGGTAATTAGTCTAGGATTATTCTAGAGGCAGAGCTGGCTATGCCTTATACGTATCCTAGATGTAAGAAGTGTGGTAGGCCAGCATTCTATAGGGTTAGATATGCTAGGCTATGGTTGTGTCCCAAGCATTTTGTAGAGTTTTTTGAGAGGCGTGTTAAGAGGGCTATTGATAACTATAAGCTGGTTAGAGGAGTTAAGCGTGTTCTTGTAGCAGTTAGTGGTGGTAAGGATAGCGTAGCTGCATTATATGTATTGAATAAGTTCAAGGAGATATATGGTTATGAGTTAATGGGTGTTACAATTGACTTGGGTATACCGGAGTATTCGGAGAAAAGTATTAGGATAGCAAGGAGCTTGTATGAGAGGTTTGGTGTAGACTATTATATAGTTAAGCTGAGTGACTATGGTTTTACGCTAGGCGATGTACAAGTCTGGCGTAGGGTAAAGAGGATTAGGAGACCTATTTGCAGTTTTTGCGGTATAGTTAAACGCTACTTGTTGAATAAGACTGCTCTAGAAGTTGGAGCAGATGTTGTAGCAACGGGTCATAATCTTGATGATCTCGTAAAGTTTGTTGCAACAGACTATTATAATGGTAGAATAGAAGAGCTGGTAAAACTAGGGTTAAAGACACCAGCTTCTAACGGTTTTGCTGGGAGAATTAGGCCTCTAGGCCTAGTATCAGGTAAAGAAATACTATACTATGTGAACACATTGGGACTTCCCTACGTGCACATGAAATGCCCTTACTCGCCACGTCAGACCAATATCCAGGACCGTATCTTAGAGAAAATTAATGACTTGGAACTAGAGTATCCCGGATTTAAGATAGGGTTCGTGAAATCCTTTCTACATCACCTAAAACCCATTATGGCGAAGAGTTATTCAGTAGAGAAGAAGGGCATCTATAGGTGCTCTATTTGTGGTATGCCTACTAGTAATAGTGATAGGGTATGTGGTTTCTGTAAGCTTCGCATGAGGGTTTCTGAGACTATATCTGCCTAATCCACTCTTCTATATCACGGTGCCAGTTGAGTACTCTCGTATCAACAACCATATAGGCTGCTTTCTCATTGAAGTATGGTGGACCATGTCTCGTGAATAACGTGACTACACGCCCGTTATGGTTAAGCTTGTATCCCTCATTTGCTGGTTCATGCCCTCTTACTATTATCTTAGTATTGGTTAGATTCAATGCTTTTTCGGTTACCTTGTATCCGAATAGATACCCCGCTCCGCGGGGAGAGGGGGTATTGTATTCTATGTGTTCTGCCGGGTCATTCCATAGTATTTCTTCTAGTACTTCAAGTCTTGGGGGAAAGGTGTCTAGCGATAAATATTCTTTATAACTGTCTACATTGTTTATGTTATTTGTTGGGGGCCCGCCATGCATCAATAACATCTCTCCTTCAACTATTGCTACGTATGGTAGTTCGTCAAATAGTTTTGTGAAGGTATTATAGAGTTCCCATCCCTCAATACCGTATTGTACTTTTAACACGTATGGAAAGTCATGAGGATAAGGTGGTAGTTCTTTTGGTGGCTCATGGTTACCTCTTAGTAGAACCGTGTTTTCGGGATAATGTTTCTTCAACAGCATTACTAGAGTTATTGTTTCTATTTGCCTATTACCTCTATCGATGTAGTCTCCAAGGAATACTATGTTTATTCTCTTCTCGTCTAGTCTTCTGATAACATCGTTTTTCTCTAATATCTCTTCTAATGTATCTAGGTCTCCGTGGAGATCTCCTATAATGAGGTATCGTCCTTTTGATGGAAGGAGCACTCCTCCATTTAACCTATTACTGCTTTCTCTTCGCTCATCTGCTAGGAGACTAGTTACTTCTTCTACTAGTTCTCTAAGTCTTGCCGGATTAGTTCTAACTAGCTCTGCCTGTCTTATTAGTGATGATAACGCGTTTAACAATGACTAATCCCCTAAGACTATATTGCTAGGGGGACGTATAAGGTGATAGTATGTTTCTCCTCATAAGCTCTTTTAGGAAAAGTGAGGGAAGCCTAAGTAGTTTTAATCCAAGCAATATTATTCCCTGGGGAGGTATAGTTGATTTAACTCTATCGTAGTCTGGGATCAATTCCTCTACTTCACTATTACCGTAGCCTATGGTTTTTGCCTCCAATATTTTGGCTGGAACCCATAGAGTAGCTTGTACTGGCTCGAGAGTAGAATTCCATAGTATTGTCTTAATGAGAACCCTCTTGTCATCTAATGGTTTTGCTTCAAAATATAATGGTTTAACCGTGTACGGTGTTATACGCCATAAGATTGCCTTCGGATCACCGCTTACTTCTACGGGCCTGTTTACTAGACTCCACAAGATGCTTAGGGAATTGTTCCATTCAAACATTTTCCTTGAAAACAATATCTGTGCTTCAGAGCTAGTTGCAACTAGGATCTTGCCTGGATAGTATTCTAGTCGAATAGGTTTAACTGAGACTATACAGACAGTGTCCTTGCTTGCTAGTTCTACACATATTGTAGGCGAGGTTATAGTAGCTCGACTCAACTCCTCCTCTACAACACCTAGAGGTTGAAGATACCTTATACGAGCATTATAGCAGTCGTGTTCTACTATAATGTTCCGAGTATTTACATATAATAGATTATCAAGAGCTATAAGCTTGACACTACTAGAATCCCTCACCTTGAAACCAATACGCCCTCTTCTTTCCATCATAGTAACAATAGGCTTACCCTCTACTCTAATCCTAGACGAGAACCCCTTATGATTATAAACTA
>JALUDQ010000093.1 GCA_027043985.1 Desulfurococcales archaeon | reverse complement strand
AGAGTGAATATAGTAGCAGAAGTAGGCACTAGTAGTGGGGCGAGTGGGTGGTTGAGAGTATTTAGAGGATTATTCGGTCCACGTGATTCTAATAGAGAGGTGAAGCGGAGGCTAATAGCGGCGAAGGTGAGACTAGAGGAGACTTTGCAGAAAGTAGAAGAAGCAATAAATAGGCTTAAGAGTAGGGATACAGAGTTATTTGCGAATGCTGTTAAAGCTCTCACTAGAAATGATGACGTTAAGGCAAGTATATATGCTGGGGAAATAGCTGAGATCAGGAGAATTATTAAGACATTAACTACCGTTAAGTACGCGATAGAGAAGGTTAAGATTAGACTGGAAACCATACAAGAGTTAGAGGATATCGGTTTAAGCCTAATACCCTTGATAACCGTTGTGAGGAACATTAAGGACTGGGCTTCTCAGTTAATACCAGAAGTATCAATGCACTTAGATGAAGCATTAAACAGCATGCAGGAACTCGTAACAGTTTCAAGCAACTTACCTGAGAGAACAATGATAAATATACCTCAATCAGCTGACGCTGTGAAAATCTTAGAAGAAGCTCAAAGAGAAGCAGATAAAGAATTCTATAAAACCTATGCAAGACCCCCTGAAATCCCGAGTACTAATATAGAAGTTCGTAAATACGTTGAAAAAATAGAAAAGGAGGTTCAGGAAAAACTAAGAGAGAAACCCAGGATACCAGTTCAAACTATAGTATTCACGCGTAAGCTCTCTATGGAGGAGGTAAAAGAGAGAGTACTTGATTATATTAAGTCTACTCAAGGATTCCTAGACATAGTTGATTGTGCACGCAAGATAGGTGTTGAACCCTCACAAGTACGTAAAGCATTAGAAGAACTCATACGTGAAGGAAGAATCAAGCTTGTTAGATAAAGGTTTTCTTATACTTCCGTTAATCGTTACGAGGCATATCGTTTTTAGCCCCTCATCAACGTCTTAGAATTCTATATGGTTACGCTAATACATAGCTTGCACTCATACATACGTGTTCAAGGTGTGAGTGGGTTGAGTATAGCGGTATACTTAGAGGAAGAAGCCCGAAAATACGCTACAAAAGCCGTAAAGGCCGATCAAGAAGGAGACTATGAACTTGCAGCTAAATTTTATGATAAAGCTGCTGAGCTCTTAGAGAAGCTCATAAGGCTTTACCCAGATGTACCCTTCAAGTTAACTTATATCAAGATGATTAAGGGATACCGTGAGCGAAGCGATTATTTGAAGAAACTAGCTGAAAAGAAGGTTAAGGCGATCGCAGTTGGTGGTGAAGAGGAGGATGAAGAAGACTTTGAGAACATTATATTAGCTAAAAAGCCTCCCGTAACCTTTAACGATATAGTTGACTTGGAGGAAGCCAAGCAAGCAATAAAGGAGGCTATAGTATACCCAGTTAGGAGGCCTGATCTCTTTCCCTTGGGCTGGCCTAGAGGCATATTGTTATTTGGGCCTCCGGGATGTGGTAAGACTATGATTGCTGCAGCAGTTGCAAATGAGGTTGACGGCGTATTCTTCCATATAGATGCGGCTACGATAATGTCTAAGTGGCTAGGTGAAGCGGAGAGAAATGTTGCAAAGATTTTCCGGAAAGCCCGTGAAATAGCTAGTGATGGTAAGCCAGCAATAATATTCATTGATGAAGTAGATGCTCTTCTAGGAGTATTCCAGACCGAGGTGGGTGGTGAAGTACGTGTTAGGAACCAGTTCCTTAAGGAAATGGATGGATTACTAGATAAGGCCTTCAACTACCATGTATACGTTATAGGGGCAACAAATAAGCCCTGGAGACTAGATGAGGCCTTCATCCGTAGATTCCAGAAAAGAATCTATATACCTCCACCAAATCTTGAGGCAAGACTCGAGTTATTCAAAATGTACACCTCTAAGATAAAACTAGCAGAAGACGTAGACCTCTACGAGCTTGCAGAGAGAACAGAAGGATATAGTGCAAGCGATATTAGAGATATAGTGCAAGCAGCCTATATGAGAACAGTAAGGGAATTCTTTGAGCAAGGAGGAGAAGGAGAACCTAGACCCGTGGGTATGGAGGACTTCATGGAAGTATTAAAGATAAGGAGGCCCAGTATCGATTCATCAATGCTTGACGCGTATATGAGATGGTATGAAAAGTTCAAGGCATTATAGGGGCATCGGGGTCCGATACCCCAGGGTTATAGTACATCACTTCTTCAGTTGGCATGACTTTCTTCATACCCCGAATATACTCTGTAAACACTATTTGTATTAAAGAGTCTTTATCTTACCCTCTCTCCTAAACCTTAGAACCCTATAAGTAGGCGTTACATGTTTCGGATGATTAGCCTTAACTAAGTCTAGTCTACGCACACTAGTATTCTTTGGTGAAGCCTTTACCTCATCCGGGTTCTCTTTTCCACGTTCCGCTATTTCTCTCAGTACCTTAGCGTAGGCGTCTATGTTTTCTTTGGTTTCGGTATCGGTGAACTCTATCATTAATGCTTCTTCAACTATTAGTGGGAAATATATCGTGGGTGCATGTAAGCCGTGGTCTAATAGGTTCTTAGCGATGTCTTCTGCCGTTATCCCGTACTCACGAGTTAAAGGTTTAGCACTATATACTACCTCATGCTTCCTCGGTCTACTGGGATCGTAGGGGAGAGCATAGCCTTCAACGTCTCTCATCTTCGCTATAAAGTAGTTTGTATTTATAACTGATTGAACAGCTGCCTCCTTTAATCCCTCAGGTCCTAGGCTCAGAATATATATGAATGCTTTAACCAATGGAATAATGTTGCCATTGAACGCTCTTATCCTACCAATACATTTCTCGCACTCATAATCTAAGTAGTATCTAGAGCCATCAAACTCTACTAGTGGTCTAGGCAGTAAGTCTACTAGCTTGCCTTTAGCACAAACTGGTCCGGCACCAGGACCACCGCCGCCATGGGGTGTTGAGAACGTTTTATGTAGGTTTAAGTGTACTATATCGAACCCCATGTCTCCTGGACGTACTATACCCATTATACCGTTTAGGTTTGCTCCATCATAGTATAATAGTCCTCCAGCATCATGTACTATCTTAGCAACCTCCACTATGTCTTGTTCAAATAATCCAAGCGTGTTGGGATTCGTTAACATTATACCAGCAGTACGTTCACTTACAACGCTTCTCAATGCATCTAAGTCTATGTTACCATTATCAGCTGTTAGCAATCGTATAACCTTAAACCCCGCCATAGACGCACTTGCAGGGTTAGTACCATGAGCGCTATCGGGTATTATCATTTCGTCTCGCTTGGAATCGCCTCTTAGTAAATGATATTTCCTTATCATGAGAGCGCCAGTTAGTTCTCCAGCAGCACCAGCTGGTGGTTGGAGGCTACACCTATCCATACCTGTTATTTCAGCGAGCCATTTCTCAAGCTTGTATAATAGTTCGAGTAACCCCTGTACTGTTTCATCGTCTTGTAGTGGGTGAAGCATTGTTATCCTATAATCACTTGCTATCTCTTCGCTTATCTTCGGATTATACTTCATAGTACATGATCCAAGAGGAACGGGCCCATTATCTACTCCGTAGGACATTTGAGTTAGTCTAACATAGTGGCGGACTACTTCTACTTCGGAAACCTCTGGTAGTAGAGGCGGTTCTCTCCTTCTAAGCTTCTCGGGTAATACGTCATCTAAGCTAATACTATTCGCTATTTCTTCTTCGAGTTCAGGTACTAGAAATCCAATCCTACTGGTTCCTCTAAGCTCGTTTATTAATGGTTCTTTCCAGCGGGCTTGCCTCCACTCCATGCTCACTGTTTATCTCCTCCATGCCTAGTTATGTATTCTTCTATTAGATCGATTAGAATTCTTATATCATCTAAGCTATGAACCTCGGTAACACAGAAGAGAGCTGATTCCCCAAGCCAAGAGAACTTATCACCTATATAGTAGCCCCCTAGCACTCCATGTTCTAGTAGATATCTATGCAATCCATTATATGGTACTGGAAAGCTTACAGAAAACTCCTTGAAATGCTTAGAGTTGAGGGCAGGGGCTTTTACATCAGTTATCTCGGCTAGCTTCCTAGCGGTATAAGCTGCTTTCAAAGCTATGTGTTCTGCAAGCTTGACTAACCCCTCTTTACCGAGAAGTGAGAGATAGACTGCAGCTGCAATAGCCATTAAGGCTTCATTTGTAGTAATGTTACTTGTAGCTCTCTCCCTACGGATATGTTGCTCACGACTCTGAAGTATCATTGCGAAAGCACGATTACCCTCAATGTCTTCTGTAATCCCTATGAGGCGTCCAGGCATTTGTCTTACGAGTCTACGATCCCATCGGGTAGCAAATATTCCGAGATAAGGGCCACCATAGTTTAAACCTATCCCTAGCGGCTGTCCCTCACCAACGGCTATGTCTGCCCCTAGTTTTCCTGGTGGCTCTAGGATTCCAAGGCTTAGGGGCTCGAATCCTACTATAAACAAGGAGTCGTGATCGTGTGCTATCTCGCCTACATCACCTATGTTCTCAT
>JALUDQ010000092.1 GCA_027043985.1 Desulfurococcales archaeon | reverse complement strand
GCTACTGTTTTTATTAAGTAGATGTTTTGCTCGGCTATACTTCTATTCTTCTTAAATCTATAGTTAACTCCATATTCAACTGCATCTAAGTCTAAGCCAGTTAGCCCAGCATAGGCTCCCACGAGTATTGAGCTTATATACCGGGAGGTGTGAGCTGGTGAGAGCTTGTATTTTTCTCTAAGCTTTCTTAACTGCTCGGCAAAGTCTATTTCAATTAACCTTATCCTCTTCCTAGACAAGTATTTTACAAGTGACCCAATAGTACCGTCAACTCCTATCTCCTTAAACCTCTTACTCAGTCTCTCCTTGAGCTGAGGCTCCATACTCGGTATTTCTTCTAAGTGCTTCTCCCTAACGCTTTTATCATATACGAGGAATCCTCCGTCTACTAGGTCACCGTAGTGCGTGAAGACTGTTTCAGCATCCATTGCTTCAACTAGTTTAACAGGATAGCTAAGAGCCTTGGGGAGAGGTTTTGAGAGAACCCTCATATGAACATAGCTGTGCCTACCCTTAATGTTGGAAAAGTATTCTCTATCAGCAATAACCTCATAGCCCAATCTAGCTAGAGAAGTCGATATAATAACCATGCTTGTCTCAAGACCCGCCCCCTGGGGACCGCCTAGAATAAAGTCTAGAGTCTCAGACATGTTCTCCCCTTACTAATCTGCTGCTGGCGATTCTTCTGCTGCAACTGTATCGTTGAAGAAGTCTATGTTTACCCTATACTTTTCAAGATACTCGTCTAACTCCTCCTCAGAGTATATCGGCTTCTTACATGTAACACAATATATCCAACCCCTCTCCCTCAATAACTCTACTAGCTGGCGCTTATCAACGGGCTTATAGTGAGGGCATCCGCTCTTCTCTCCAACTATAACCTCATCCCTTATGGTACAGTACCCTACATAGTCGAACAAGTCGTGCACCTTAAAGAACACACAACTACTACAACCACTATTTTTAGATGAACTCAACCCATATTCCCCATTAGGGTATTAGTGTAGATACGTTAAATTATTTTTAACAATGTTAAAAATAAGAGTTTCTTATCATTGCTTGAACGTTAACAAAGTCTTCCCCG
>JALUDQ010000091.1 GCA_027043985.1 Desulfurococcales archaeon | reverse complement strand
TTCTTTTAAGTACGATACTATTTTCTATTAATATATCAAAACTATCCGGATAATGTTTATCTTCATTTTCATCCCAGAAAAATACTCTATTTAGACTAGAACCAGCATTCAAGGGTTCGGAAATCTCGTTAACTCGGCGAATGTATCCTTGCCCCTTTCGATAGGCTCTTCTTAGATGTACTATTAACCATATATTGGATTTAACTCTCTCATCTAGTGAAATTGGTGGTAATGTTAGTCGTGAGAGTGCGGATTGGACGCTATCTGCATGAAAGGTCGTTAACACGCCGTACCCTAAAACACTAGCTTGTGCTAATACTCTGGCTTCTTCACCTCTTACTTCCCCTATAATCAGATAGTCTCCGCGTCTTCGGAGAGCAAATTTTGCTAGATCGTATATGTCTATCTTTGTATTAAATAATCCTCCAAGTAGTTTCCGTGTGATTAGTGGATCCCAGTGGGTATGCGGTAATTGTAATTCTGGTGTATCTTCTATCGTTATTATCTTAACATTATCAGGTAATAATGTTAGTATAGCTCTAAGTAATGTTGTTTTACCTGTGGCTACACTACCAGTTATTATTATGAAAGGATTGTATTCTAATATGTACATCATGTAAGCTGCTTCAAGAATAGAAATAGTGTTATTCCTTATTAGATCTGTTATCGTCAGTATTCGTGATGGCTTTCTTCTTAAAACAAAACTGCTACCCCTATAGGATATCTCATGCCCTAATGTTATGGCAACTCTATGTCCTTCTTCAGTAAGACCTTCTGCGTAGGGGAAGGCTATGCTGAGATACTTTCCAGCTTTTTTGGATAACATAAGTACAAGATTATCTAGAGATAGTTGATCAAGTACTATATTGGTGTTTAGCCATTTGTACTCAGAGAGTAATGAATGATATACTGCTACTGGTATATTTGGTGCTTCACAACTTATTTCCTCTATGTAGTCGTCGTTAACTAAAGGATATAATACACCATACCCGCTTAAGAGTTTGTTAATATAATATTCAATGGCGTACATAAATTTCGAAGTATCCGTGTCTTCCTTATATAGTTCTATAAGTATCTTGTCACTAAGGTCTTCATTTGGGTTTGTATTGATATCTTTGATGTATTTGTGTATAACTTGAATTATGGTATTTCTGATATTTTCTGGTAGTGATGGTTCATTGACTGTATATAGTACTTCATTTTGTCTCCTCACTATTTTTATGCTTGCTAATTCTACTCCATACTCTAATATTATTTCGTCATTAGGTAACGGAGTATACTCTATAGGTCTAAGAACATTTTCCAAGTAAAAATCTACTCTACTTAATTTATAGGTATGTGTCCCATTCTTAATACGTAAAAAAAGTTTTTTAAAGAACTTCAATGGAAAAACCTCATTATTCTGCAATGACTCTAAAAGGATCAGTATATAGCTCGTTATTATTTAGCTTATACCTTAATACTATATAGTGCGACGTCCCGGGCTCTATGTTTAGCGATGTATTATTAATTGCTATCATTATTTGTTTCGATGATGCTGGCTTAATTGTTTCATTTACCTTTACTTCAATGTTATCTATTATTACATTACTTATTGTTGCTGTATAGGAGCTAGGATTCCATAGATCTATATACAACATTGATTTATTATCAAGGGTAATTAACCTAGCTTTTTTAACTATTAGTGTCTCGGCAGACGAGGTAAGCGAAGTCATTAGAGTATTATAGTACTGATATAACATTATGCCTCCGGCAATGGCTATTATCACTAGTATTGTTGACGCTACAAGTGGAGAAATTCCCTTTCGTACCCGCATGAGTGCTCCCAGATTTAGTGTATTATTTTATAAATGTTTTATTATTAGAATTCTTATATACTGGACGTTATTGGGCGCGGGAAACTGTTCATGAGAAAGGTATAAAAATACTGTAAAACCATTATTATGGGAGCGGGATGAAGAGAGTAACTAAGTAGGTGAATAGGTGAAGTATATGGCATCCTTGGAGACGTTTAAGAGTCTTAGTCCTGCAGAGTTCTTCTATCGAAATAGGGAAATAGCAGGTTTCTCGAACCCTTCACGTGCTCTATATCAAGCAGTACGCGAATTAGTGGAGAATGCGCTAGATGCTACAGAAACTCATGGTATATTGCCGATAATTCGTGTATACATTGATAGAACAAGTAATCCTATGCATTACGTTGTTTCTGTTGAAGATAATGGTATAGGTGTTCCTCCACAGTTTGTCCCTAAAGCCTTCGGTCAAGTATTATTTAGTTCTAAGTATAAACTACGTCAAACAAGAGGCATGTTTGGTTTAGGTGCAAAAATGGCTATATTGTACGGTCAATTAACTACTGGTAGGCCCGTGGAGATAATAACATCTCCTGTAAAGTCTAAGCGTGTATACTTCTTTAAGCTTATGATAGATATAAAAAATAATAGACCAATAGTCTTAGAAAAGGCTTCATGGTCAAAAAAGAAGGAATGGCATGGGACGATCGTGACAATAGCGCTTGAGGGAGATTGGGGACGTGCAAAATCTAGAATAATTGAGTACATTAAACGTGTTGCTCTAGTAACACCGTATGCTGAGATTCTTTTTAAGGGTCCAGATAATTCCTACTTTTATTATCCTCGTGTAACAACAAAACTTCCACGTCCTCCAAGAGAGGTTCTCCCACATCCCTATGGTGTTGATCTAGAAGCTTTTAAGATGTTAATAGCGAGTACTCAGGAAAGTAGGCTTGAAGATTTTCTAGTAAAATCGTTTCAAGGTGTAGGCAAGAGGACGGCTCAGGATCTGTTAAGAAAAATCGGTTTACCCTTGGATAAATCACCTAAAAAGCTATCACTAGATGAAATCAAGGTTCTAGTTGAAGAAATGAAAAAATATGAGAGGTTTAAACCACCACGAGCCGATCCTTTATCTCCTATAGGAGCAGAATTAATAGTTCTCGGATTAAAACAGATCCTACAGCCCGAATTTGTAACTGCTATTACAAGAAAACCAGCAGTATATGAGGGACATCCGTTCATTGTTGAGGTAGGTTTAGCTTACGGAGGAGCCATAGAGTCAAGTAATGAACCAATACTCTACCGCTATGCGAACAAAATACCTCTTCTATATGATGAGAAATCCGACGTCCTCTGGAAAATAGTTAATGAACTCGACTGGAGACAATATAATGTGTCTTTTCCAGCTCCTCTCGCCGTCCTAATCCATATATGTAGCACTAAAATACCGTACAAGGGCGTAGGCAAAGAAAGTATAGCTGATGTACCGGAAATTGAGAGAGAAGTACGTAACGCTCTAAGAGAAGTTGCAAGGAAGCTTCGTTCATATATCCAGAAGAAACAAAAAGTTGAGGAAACATATAGAAAGTTAACAACATTTGTAAAATATTTGCCAGAAGTTGCATTAAGTTTAGAAATTCTTTCGATAAACCCTGAGACAAAAGAGAAACATGTTGATAGGGAGCAACTAATAGACAAGTTACTAAAAGTCTTATCAAAGAAGATAAGTGAAGTTAAAGTATCAAGAGATCTAATAAACAAGGTGATAGTCTCAATAGAATGAATGTCCTAGTGGTGATCTATAATGCTCTCCACTGCTGACTTACGCGCAAGGAAAAGAGCCTTAAAGATATTCTGGGATAAATTTAATAAATTAATAGAATCAATAATAAACGAGGAGGAACCGCTACTAGAGATACCAAAACGTACACTTGCTAATACCGTATATGATGAAAGCAGGAAACTATTGCTTCTAGGCACACAGAAACTTACCAGGCGAATGTTCGATGCCCATGAAGCACGGAAATTTATGCAGACATTATTAATGGCTAGAATAATATATGAAGCACTATTAAACGACGAGTATCCTACAATACGTGACTTATATTATAGAGGCAAGCATACAATAGTCTACAGAGACCACAAGGGAAGAATTAGAGAAGAAAATACATGGGATGAACAAAAGGAATCTGATTCCGTGATAAGAGATCTAGAGGTATTGTTAGGATTACTAAGAGAGGAGATGCTAATACTCAGTAAAGAGAAAGGTAAAGTAGTAGGATACATGAGAATAAAAAGCGGTGATGACGTAATAGATTTAAGTAAGATGGGACATGGAGCTTATGCTATAGAGTCGACCCCAGACCTTATAGAATTCCTCGACGTAGACGCAGAATATGTCCTGGTCATAGAGAAAGACGCTGTATTTCAACAATTACACAGAATAGGCTATTGGAAGAAACATAAGGTAATTTTGGTTACAAGCGCAGGCCAGCCAGACAGGGCTACACGCAGATTCGTGAGACGATTAAACGAGGAACTAAAACTGCCAGTATACATACTAACGGACGCTGATCCCTACGGATGGTATATCTATAGCGTATTCAAAATAGGATCAATAACTCTCTCATACGAAAGTGAGAGACTTGCAACACCAAGTGCCAGATTTATAGGCGTAAGTATGACCGATATCTTTGGCGATCCACAAAAGGGTAAGAAACCGTATCTAACAGAGAAGGAGAGAAAACATTATATAATCAAGGCAAAACCTGCAGACATAAAGAGAGCAAAAGAGATTATAA
>JALUDQ010000090.1 GCA_027043985.1 Desulfurococcales archaeon | reverse complement strand
AAACCAAACCCCACTCCTACAGCAGTAAAGAATATCTTTGGTAGACTTGAGACAAAAGTAATAAGCCCTAATCCAAGGAGAAGATATCCCATCAACACGGCCAACGCGAAGGCCAAGCCTATAGCTACGACTCTCTTATAGTTGACCTTTCTCTCAACGCCAATAGACGCTATCGATGCAGCTATCAGTAGAATAGTATACAAGTATATTGTACACGGATTAACACTATCAGCTAGTGATAAGCTAACAGTTAGTGATAGAGCAGTAAAGAAATCCAGACTCTTACTCGTATTTGTCGAAGGCTTGATAACGGTTATAGTCGTTGCTGTACTACTAGGTGTTGTAATTGTACTTGTTGTTTGAGTATTCGTTTTACTAGGAGTTATCCGTGTTATAGTTGAGCTATTCGTATTTGTTGTCTGCAGACTTGTGGTAGTTTCTGTAGATAATACTGTAGCTGTTATTGTAGTAGTTGATGTTCTCGTCGTGGTCGTTGTTGTGGTTGTCGCTAGACTCGACGTTGTAGTTATAGTGGACGTTAATGTAGATGTGATTTGGGTTACAGTAGAGGTATTCATTGTATTAGTCAGAGTAGCTTGCGTAGTGTTCGTTATAGTTGCTGTTGTGGTTGTAGTATTAGTTGGGGGGAGTTCGCCGTGTATAAAGAAGTATGCGAGAGCTTCTTGGTTCATCTCTATGTATCCTATTATGGTGGGTGTACCATTTGTTGTCATAGCATATATAGGTATACGGGAGTCTAAGTCGGCGGGCTGTATGAGCTTATCCCATACACTCTTTACTGGTAGCTCGCCAAAAACAACACCCGTAACCTTTCCATCAACTATAACGGCTGATAAGGGTATTCCCGGCTGTATTCCAAAGGCTTGTACAATATTATAGAATTTTAAAGTACATGTCTGATTATATCCTACATCACATAAGTATAAGTGCTCCCTACCATAGTTCTCTGTGATGAACTCTTTTAACGCGGCACAATGGGGGCAGTGAATATTCCCGTAAACATATACTATGTAGTTTTCTTCACCATACACTATTATAACGTTAACGAGTAATACTACTATTAATAGTAGTATTAGAGCCCTAATCATATCTGAAAGCTCCCCACATTAGAAGGGGCAAACAAGGATTTTAATCTTTGTATGGGAAAAATACGTTACATATAATAATATAGCAATATAGGTGACACATAGGTCTCCAATATAGCAGCAGCTAATAACATGAGAGTAGCTGTTAACGATACTCCAGCTACAAGAGATCTCCGATAATGCATTCTAATAGTACCCCATAAGGCTATATGGAAGGCGATAAGTTCTATCAACGTATGTGGAAGCAACAATAACCTTAAGATAATGTATCCTAGGGAATACGAGAAACCTAATAGAAGCTTCATCTTCCACAAACTCCCCAAAAATATTGTTGCAACTATAGAACCCGTGGTGAAACCAGCATTCCTAATAGTCCACTCATATACTCGCCTACTAATACTAATAGAATATTCCTCGTCTACTCTTCCAAAAAACCTTACAAACGATGATAAAAGACCAATAAACAGCCAGCTATAATTCGTGTAAACATATGCTAAGAAAACCATGTATAACAAGTTTATAGTATTAATATAGAAAACCGCTATAAACAAGTCATTCAATTCTACGGGAGCACTTAAGCTCAAGCTCCTTATAACAAGTATTGATGAAGCATAGACAGATACGCCGAGTACAAGTACGGTTAATAGTATGAGAGGAGTCTTTCTATTCACTCTACCACACACCCTATAATATACAATCAATAGTTTAAAAGGGCATCCTCTTTAAACAACGTACGGAGAAGAAATAACCTAGTAGAACAAGTATTCAGCGAGGGGATGAGGTAGCGTTTCAGAACTTAGAACACCATCTAGTGGTGCTGATTTTCGCCCCTCCCGACCCCCCTATACTACTCATAGTGTTTTAAACTAGCTAGCACTTTTCTTAACTGGTTGCAGAAATGTTAGATAAATTCGCGCGCCTAATAGTTGATTATTGTGTAAACGTGAAACCAGTTGATGAAGTATTAGTCTCGGCAACCTATGAAGCGTATCCAGCAGTAAGAGAACTCTATAAAGCCATAGTACAGAGAGGAGGTTATCCGAGATTCATATTATCAGATGAGGCTCTGCAAGAAATATTCTACCGCTATGCTCCAGAGGAACTCTTAACATATGTATCAAGAATAGACAAGTATATTATAGAGAACATAGACGTACGCATAAGTATAATCTCTCCAACACATACTAAGCCCCTAGTAAACATTGATCCGGAGAAAATGAAGAAGCGTAGCATAGCGTTGAGGGAATTCACAGAGATATTTATGAGGAGAGATAGTGAGGGTTCACTAAGATGGGTTGTAACAGCATACCCGACAAGAGCCATGGCTCAAGAAGCTGGTATGAGCCCCCTAGAATTTGAGGAATTCGTTTTCCGCTCCCTTAAACTCCATGAAAAAGACCCAGTTGAGGCATGGAAGAAGCAGGCAGAGTGGCAGCAGAAGATAGCTGATTTCCTCAACAAGGCATCAGAGATACACATCGTAGCTGAAAATACGGATCTATACCTTAGAGTAGACGGTAGAAAATGGATAAACGATGACGGTAAAAAGAACATGCCGGGAGGAGAAGTATTCACCGGACCAGTAGAAGACGCTACAGAAGGTTATATAGAATTCACTTATCCAGCAGTATGGCGTGGAGTAGAAGTAGAAGGAGTAAAACTCGTATTCAAGAATGGAATGGTTGTAGAAGCTAAAGCTAGAAGAGGAGAAGAATTCCTAAAGAAAATGCTCGAAGTAGACGAGGGAGCCAAGAGACTAGGTGAAGCAGCCTTCGGCTTAAACTATGATGTAACAAGATTCACCAAGGAAATATTATTCGACGAGAAAATAGGTGGAACAATACACTTAGCACTAGGAGCAGCCTACCCAGAGACTGGTGGAAAGAACAAGTCTGCTATACACTGGGATATGGTCAAGGACATGAAGAAAGGCAAAGTCTACGTCGACGGAGACTTAGTCTACGAAAATGGTAGGTTTATAGAAGAAATAATAAAATAAACAAGCAATAAATACATTATTTAGCATAAACAATATATATTTTTATGAAGAGGTAATCAAACAATATTAATCAGCTATATTATCATTAAGTGTTGTTTATTATTTTGATGCTATGATTATTTTAAACATTGTATAGTTCTAATATCTTATTTTTTGTTAACTGTTTATATTTATGGTATAGTTCTCATTTCTTTTAATTGATTAGATTACAATAGTTTTCAGCAATCATTAACGCGTGGCTTTTATATGATTTGGTCTTCTCCTTTAGCCTAAATCATAATATAATCCCAAGGTGTGGTATAGTATGAGAAAACACGTATACGTATTAACAATATTATCAATACTAATAATATTATCTATAGCGTCACCAGCTGTAACCCTAGTAAGAGCGGACAATAAGGAAGCATTAAAACCCATATCATGCCCCTACGTTGGCGGAACACTCGTAGTAATCCATTGGGGTGATCCGAAGAGCTTTAACCCCGACTCACAAGTAGACGATGCATTAGCAGGCATAGCTGGAAACATCTTCAATCGTTTAGTAGCATTAGATGCAGATTACAACGTGATACCAGACCTAGCAGAGTCGTGGGAGGTAGCACCAAACGGTTCAGTATTCATATTCCATCTAAGAAAAGACGTTAAATGGCATGATGGAGTACCCTTTACGGCAAAAGATGTAAAGTATACCTTTGAGGCGATAAAGAAGTATAAGGGTATAGCATATTCTCTACTAAAAATGGATAAACTAGTATCAATAGAAACACCAGACAATTATACAGTAATATTCCGCTACTCGGAACCATTCCCACCATTCCTAGGATTCCTAGCATGGTATGGAACCTACATCCTACCAGAACACATATACAATAAGACAGAGTATAAGGACTGGATGGATCCCAATATACCAGCATTAACTCATCCAATAGGAACTGGTCCATTCAAATTCGTAGAATACGTTAAGGGAAGCCACGTAATACTAGAAGCAAACCCTGACTACTTCAAAGGCAAGCCGTGTATAGATAGAGTAGTATTCAAGATAGTTCCGGACGCAACAGCAGCACTCCAAACATTCCTAGCTGGTGAAGGCGACGTATTAAACCACCGTCCACCACTCTCAGAAATCCCAAGGATAAACTCTACTCCAGGAGTAATAGTAAAGATGAGACCAGTACCAAGCAGATGGTATATAGGATTCAACCTACTCAAATATCCATTCAATGAGACAAAGTTCCGCTTCGCAATAGCCCACGCAATAAACCGTAGCGAAATAGTAGAGAAAGCAGAATACGGCTACGGCTATCCAGCAGAGGGAATGTATACGCCAGCAATAAAATGGGCCTTCAACCCCAACGTAAAGCTACCAGAATATGATCCACAGAAAGCAGCCCAACTACTAGATGAGCTGGGATTCAAGCTTGGATCAGATGGGTGGAGACACTATCCGAATGGAACGAAGCTAACTGTAAGGTTCACTATATTCACTGGTGCCGAAGAAGAAGCAATAGCGCAGGTGATAAAGGAGG
>JALUDQ010000089.1 GCA_027043985.1 Desulfurococcales archaeon | reverse complement strand
TACCACAGGGACTTAAGGGGATGATAAAGCTTGCCTCAAGCCTCTCTAAAGCATTAACGGTTACACGTGACCCAGAGCTATGGAGAAAATTCGTCTACTGGCTGGCATCTCCACTAGCAATCCCACAACCCGTAATAAACAAGGAGGTAATAGACAAGGCTGTACGGATCTCAGAGGAAACCGATAGAGAGGTAAAGGAAGTCGCAGTAGAGCTCGCAGTATCAGCTAGAACTATAGGATACATAAAATTCGTTGACGCACGGAAGAAATGGAAGCGGAGAGGCTCTACTGCTCTAGCCTCGAAACTCTACCATATATTAAAGCAGCCAGTAGCGGTACTAGTTGAGGGACCGGGTAACACTTATCTATTAATCGTTAAAGCTAAGCATGGTGGAGCTAATAGGGTTGCAGAAGTATTCGTTGACCGCGGTGTAGCTATAGATGTTGGTGGTCATGCCTCCCTCTCAATTATTAGGATAAAACCTGGAATACCGTTGGAAAGCATACTTAAGATTCTTAGAGAAGCTAGCTTAAAGATATAGTTTTCACTTCTTCCTAGCTTCAAGTTTCTTGTAAACCATGTATATTAGCGATACAATGAGAACGAGTGCTACTCCAAAGACTAGTGTTTTAGGAATACTAAAACCAGTAGGAGCCATTGCTCTACTATTTTCTTCAACGCTTATTAGCTTTAAACTCGTATTTGTTATCGCACTGTACTCTGCCTTAACCCATTCCTCATCCAATACCTTGTTCTTCATTATCCTTAAGAAATCGTAGGCTACTCTCGTTCTCTCAAATCCTAGATTACTTGCACCTATTCCCAACACCTTATATCTTGAACCATAGGGTCCCCATTCACGTGGATTAATGTCAAGAATTGTTTTCTCTCCCAAAGGAATACGTTCTTCATATACTTTCTCACCGTTAACGTAGACCTTGTATTCTCTTGTAGTGTTATCGAAGGTTAAAACAAGGTATATCCATTCTCCCTTATACTTTGTTAGGTTTACCTTGTATTCTCGTTTCCCAGAACCAGGTTTCCATGTATTAAAGTATAATGTTATGTTCGGGTTTGTCTTGTTTTCACTGTATAACATGTATATTGAGGCATAGGGTGGCATCAAATAGTTCCCATAAGTTAAATCCCTATGCACACCGTAGACTTTCTGTTCTCTATATAGGTGTAGGAGTGCTTCTATTGTTATAGAGGACCAGTCCGCAAAAGTAATATTAGATAACATGATCCAAGCGTTTCTGCCATCCAAGTATATTGCTTGACCCGTTGGAGAAGGTATTATCTCGTAGCCTGGACCTATGATCTTAGCCACATGTCTCCCAGGTGCATCACCGCGAATATATGGTTTATTCTTTACATAGAATATTTCTTGCTCATTAAACAGTATTGCTAGGAAATAATCTCTCCAAGGCGATTCAGCTGAGATACCCGTATTATAGCCCTCCATTAAGCCATAGTATAAATAGAGGCTTGTAGACCCATTATATTCTGGAAGCTTCACCCATATCAAGCCTTTATCCTCACTAATATTCCAGTATTCAACATAGTAGGGGAGAACCCGTCCATCAATACTTGTTACCACTACATCATCCCCCGAAGGAGAGGTCTTGGAGAAGTCTATTAGACTACTATTAACATGTAATGGTACTAGTAATCCCTCTATACTATAGTTTAACCCATAGGTTAGAACCCTTATTTCAGCCCTATACCTCAACCCCTCTACACTCCACCCACGACCTCCACTAACTGGTAAGAATACATGATACGACATGGAGGACACTATTATAACCAGAATAGTTAGAGCCAGCAATATTCTCTTAAACACCACCCTCGCCTCATCCATCTAGCTTCTAAAAACAATTCAGAGGATCCTGGTAAAAGATGTATTGACAGAAAAGCTTAGGTCGCGATATATTTTCTAAGCAATGCTATCGTTATAAAGCTCCCGAGAAGAGCCGATAACGCTGCTATAAGGGAGATTCCTAGGGGGGTAGCGTGGAAGGGTAGTTGTCCTTCTGTTGTCAGCGTGAATGTTAGGTATCTCTGAATAGTTGTTGTAACCTTGTATGTTATTGTAACTGTTGTTGTAACAGTTTTAGCCGGAGTACACGTTGAAGGAACAGTCGTATAGACGGTACCACCGCTAATCGGTGGTGAAGTTACTGCGGGAGGTGGTGGAGGAAGATTCGTGTCCCCAGGCTGCTCTATTACAACTATACCACCCCCACCCGTGGGTGGAGGTGGAGGCGGGGTCTGGTTTACGGGCGTCTCGTTTTCTGCGGGTGTTGTCTGGTTTACACTAGGTAATGGTATTACTGATGTAACTGTTATTGTTGTAGTGGCTGTAGGGGTTGTTGTAGTTGCCGTAGTTGACGTTGTTGTTCGCAATATGAGTTTTTCTTTTAGTGTCCATTTGGAGGGGTTGAACTCGTTTGCTTCATTGAATATATAGGCGTATCCCTTTAATACTAGGTCGAAGTTCACGTTTAATACTGTGGTATTGTCTATGGGCAAATATACTACGGCTGATATCCTCCCCGACTGGTCTATAATGTTCTTATCATCTATGTCAAGGTATACTGTCTTGTTCTCTAAGAGTTTTGCTAAATATTCTTCCGCTTGACTCGCTTTCTCAGAGGGTACTAGGATGTCTGCAAGCTTAACGTAGCCTACTCCCTCTACATGAATTATATTAGGCCCTGCAATACCTATCACTCTTCCCTTCATAGCGAATTTCCCAACGTATAGGGTACTAGCCTCAATATAGGGGGTCTTAGGTATAGTCCTCGTCGTCCCATCAGGGTAAACTACCGTTACAACACCCTGAGCTACAGCAACAATAAGCAATGCTAGAAGAAGTGTAGTAGATAAAACCATAAATGGTCTTACCAGCATATCAGAGCCCCCATATACACCGTAAAAATCGTATACAAATAATATAAGTATATTGTCTACATAGTTGAAGAAAACAATAAATAAGTTAAAATAATATCTTAATTACTTGGAGTAGCAGAATTGAGGGAAACAAAGAAAAAGAAGACTAGTAAAGACAATAAACCTACTAACCACCGCGGCTATAGGAGCGCCTTTTATACTGAGGAAATAGATGAAGATGCAACTGTATAAGGATTCAAGGCGTTTTAGTTTTATACAGATAAACTTATTCTCGCTAAATATATTTTACAAACTGATCCAATAATTGAGAAAATCAAAGAAACTTTTATTTTAATAGTCGTTACACTCTTTCTAAATCTAAGGTGATAAAGGGTAGTGACGAGTATAGTTGTCCACAAGGAAGAGGATATAGAGCGACAATCGGAGACCTTTAGGAGGTACCTAAAACCCGATATAATGGAGATAATAGACGTTGTCAACGAGATAAAAATGGGGTTTAGGCCTAGCGTAATTGCTAGAGCATTAAACGAGTCTATAGATAAGATTAAGAAGAAGCTAGCAATGATGAAGAATCATGGTTTAAGAATAGTTTGTAAGATAGATCACTACCGTATGGGTCTCTTGAAAACAGTAGTATTCAGCAAGAATACGGGATGGGAGGGCTATGAGTATAATTATCTCTTGAAATCATATTTTGAAACAATATCACCCTCGCTGGGTGCTTTCTACGTCATATATACTCCCATAGCAGCTGGAATAGAAGCAGACGAAATGGTCTACTTACTTGACCCAGAGTTCTACTTTGTAACGGAGATAACAGTTTATCCTAGACCAAAGTATAAGAAATACTTTAACTTCACTCTAAACGAGCCCGTCAACGATTTCCACTTAGTAGAGGAGAGGTTTAGAGGTTATATAGAGTCAATAGTCTTACCAGAACTAAGGACCGCTAAGATACTTGACTGGCTAGACCTATTGATAGTTAAGGAGCTTGAGAAAAATGCTCTCCTAAACCTAAACGATATAGCATTCAATCTAAGCATAGCTCTAGGGAGAAATGTTGCTACTAGAAGTGTTAGAAAACACTATCACTCCCACGTGATAGGTCAGGGCCTAATACAGGGGGCAACTTTCGCCTACTCGCCTTTCCCAGCAGACTCGTCTATGCTTGTAGCACTGGTAACGGAGGGTTCTCCTAAGATAAACTATGCTCTTGCTAGAGCCTTCTCCGAAACATTCATGCATCGTGGAAGCTTGATATCAAGGAATAGTAGGATGGCATTACACCTACTAATACTCCCCAATAGAGATATCACAGAGTTTACCTTATTCCTCAGGAACATAGAGGATGTCTTCGAGAACATTAGGATATTCATAGCCAACAGGTTATCCGCTAAGTCTTGGACAATACCCTTCCTAGCCTTTGATCAGGAAGAGAGGTGGTGGAGTCTAGAAAGCATGGAGCGAATGATGGTAAAATACCATATACCCCAGCAAATGGGGGCCGCTTAAAGAGTCTGGATTGAATACCTTACCTTAATCTTACTCTCTATAATATGCTGTTTAGGAATCCTCCATCTACTGGTATCATCGCACCATTTATGAACCCGGCTTTCTCTGATGCTAGGAAGGCTATGGTCCATCCAAGCTCTTCGGGTCTACCTAGTCTCTTTAATGGTATTTTTTCAGCCATTTCCTCCAGTACTCTTTCTACTGTCTTACCTTGTTTTTCTGCTCTACATTTAGCTATCTCTAATACTCTATCAGTTAATAT
>JALUDQ010000088.1 GCA_027043985.1 Desulfurococcales archaeon | reverse complement strand
GAAAATAGTTTTTAGGAGTGGAGTTTTTTACACGTAAATTCTTTAAGGCTCTGAGAACACTGATTATCCTAGAAGAATTTTAGTTGAGGCGTTATTTGTTGAGTTTAGAAGATCTCGTATTATATGCTGTAGACTATGCTAGAGAGCTTGGCGCGAGTTATGCTGAAGCCCGCTACCACAAGAATACTAGTTTCTCTATAGTCTCAAGAAATGGTACTATAATGGGTGCTGGCCAAGAGTTAAAGGAGGGTATCGGGATAAGAGTACTAGTTAACGGTGCCCTAGGCTTCTCCGCCACAAACCAGTTAGATAACGAGAATGTTAGAGAAGCTGTTGAGAAAGCCTATAGGCTGGCTAAAGCCCATGCCAGGCTAATGAAGAAGCCAATAGAGTTTGATGACTCTCGTGTCGGTAGAGCTAGATATGGTGTGGTTGAGAAGAAGCCCTTCACGTCTATGAGCTTAGACGAAAAGATTAACGTACACCGTGAGCTATGGAACATTGTCTCTAAGGCTCCAAGTGAGGCTAAGGTACCAGTATTTTTCTTAAACTATATTGAAAGCATTGAAGAGAAAATAGTTGCCAACAGTGATGGAGCATTTATCGTAAGCCGTATTCCAAGGCTAACCATATTCTATAATCTCGTGGTAATGTCGCCTCAACAAGGTAGTATTCAGAGATTCGAGCAACTCGGAGCAAGCGGTGGATTAGAGAATCTTGAGGAATGGAGCCTCTATGAAACCCTTGACAACGATGTAAAAGTCTACGAGAAAATACTCTACGAAGCAAAAGAACCGCCAAAACAAGAAGTAGATGTCATTGTTGGAAGCGAGGTTGTAGGACTAGTAGTACATGAAAGCTGTGGACATCCAAGCGAAGCAGACCGTATATTGGGGAGAGAGGCAGCTCAAGCTGGTATGAGCTTTATTAAGCCTGGCATGCTAGGTGAACGCATTGGCAATGAGAATGCTACTGTTATAGATGATCCAACTATTCCTGGAAGCTACGGGTTCTATCTATACGATGATGAAGGTGTTCCAGCTAGACCCAGATACCTCTACCGCAACGGCATAATATACGAGCACCTACATAATAGGTGGACGGCTAAAATATATGGCACTCATAGTAATGCTGCCTCACGGGCCATGGACTATGCTAGCGAACCCATAATACGTATGGCTAACACCTACTTCAAGCCCGGAGACTATAGCTTCGAGGAACTATTAGAGGACGTTAAACTAGGAGTATACATTAAGAGCTATATGGAGTGGAATATAGACGATACACGCTGGAGCCAGAGATACGTTGGACTAGAAGCCTATCTAGTAGAAAACGGTGAACTCAAAGGCTTTGTTAGAAACCCCGTATTAGAAGTTACAACTAAAGCCTTCTACAGCAAAGTGGATGCTGTCGGAAAAGAACTCCGATTCTATGCTGGCACATGTGGTAAAGGAGAACCAGCACAAGGAGTACCCGTATGGTTTGGTGGACCAGATCTTCGTTTAAGAAAAATAAGGTTGGGGGTGGCACCAAAATGAGGGAAGAACTATTAGATGCTAGTAAAAAGCTTGTAGAAAAAGCATTAAGTGAAGGCTATGATGAAGCGGCAGCCCTACTCCAGCAGAGAAGAACAGTTATGGTTAAGCTAGCTAATAGTGAGCCGAGTGTTATACAGCGGTGGAAGGATCTAGTATTAAACCTATACCTTGTTAAGAACAAGAAGATACTTGTAATAACATTGTCTCCTAAAACGTTAAGCGAGGTAGAAAAGACTATAAAAGAACTAATCGACGTCGCTGATAAACTCTATGAATCACCCTTCTACGCCCCCCTTCCCGAGCCTGGTGAACCAGTTAAACTAGATCTAGTTGATAAGAAGTTATTAGAGAAAATAGAGGATCCCTCAGAAATAGTTGAGAGAATGATTGAGACCGCTCACAGGGAGAAAATAGACTATGTTGCAGGCATGGTTAAGCTATCATATAATGAGAAAGCTCTAGCCACGAGCAAAGACGCATCCTTCTACGAGGATTCTACAAGCATACAAGCCTATCTAAGAGCTTTCGCGGGAGAGGATGGAAGCGGGCAATGGAGTATTGGTTCCCGGAGACTCAATCTAGAAAAGATAGAGGAAATGGCTTCGATAGCTGCTAGATATGCTGTAGATTCACGGAATCGTATAAGCATAGAGCCCGGAGTCTACGATATAGTATTGTCCCCCATGGTTGCAGGCAACTTATTGAGACTTGTGGGTATGATGGCCTCAGCCTTTATGGCGTTTATGGGTATGTCGATGTTTATGAACAAGAAGCCTGGAGACAAAGTAGGCTCGGAGAAACTAACACTAATAGATGATGCAGTAAACCCCGAATTACCGGGCTCTACTGGATTCGATGATGAAGGTGTTGCTACATATTCTAAGCCGATAATAGAGAAAGGCGTGTTCAAGACAATGCTTCACAACTCTAAAACTGCTGCTAAAATGGGTGTAAAGAGTACTGGTAATGCGGGATGGATTTCCCCACGTCCCTGGAATCTCGTAGTAGAGGAGGGATCCTATAGCTTAGACGAACTCGTAGGGGAGGTGAAGAAGGGTATACTTGTAACAAATAACTGGTATACAAGGTTACAGAACTATGTTGAAGGCATATTCTCAACTATTACTAGAGACGCCTTATTCTTAATAGAGAACGGGAGAATAGTTAAACCTATAGAGAAGATAAGAATAGCCGATACACTTCTAAGACTATTAAGCAATATAGACGCCCTGGGACGAGAACGCTACGATATATGGTGGTGGGAGGTAGAAATCCCTACGAGAACACCCTACATACTAGTAAGACAGATACATACAAGTAAACACACAATATAAAGAAGAAAGCTATTTCCCGCCAAATAGTTTTTTCAATAGTTTCTTAAAGCCCTTAAACATTCCTTCACCTTTTACTTCAACCTCATATATTGTGTAGGGTACGCTGTCCAACATTGAGAGCTTCTTTAAGACTTTTGACCCAGCCTCAAGTATTTGTAGCGATAACTCATCTATACGGTAAGCACCCTTCATCCTACCATCTTCAGCTAGCATAACGTATACTTCATCATTAATACGTGATAATAAGAGTAGAGGGCGATCATATTGTTTTGAGAGAGCTAGAAGCAAGTTTAACACATTGAATAATCTATCCTGACCCTTTCCAACTTGCTTAGACTCACCAGATAATTCGCTGAGTATCTTCTTGGCATATTCTTTTTCCGACTCACTCACAGACTCTATTCTCCACTCGGGTATTAGTTTCTCTATAATTCTCTTATATTCTTCTGTTTCAATAATTTCCTCCTCTTTCTTCTCCTCCTCTACTCCCTTCTTCTCAACTTCTTCCTTCCCAATCTCTCCCGCAACTAGTTCCTCTTTCTTTCTCTCCTCTTCTAAAATCTCCTCTATGCGCCAGAGCTTCTTGTTTTCTAGGAAACTATCCAGGAAGTCATCAACAGATACTTCCTTCTCCAATAATATCTCCTTATTGTATTCTAGATCTAATGAGACCCCGTTTTCATCGAGTTCTACTACCTCGATATAGCCTTCCTTAACTCCACGCAGATACTCATAGAGTTTATCTAAGACATCTTCTCCACTAATGGTTCCACCGTTTACATCCTTAAGCCATGCACCAACAATTTTACCATTACGCACCTCTAATACGAATTCTCCCTCCTTACCCTCTCTCTTAAACAAGCCCTCCAGTCTACCAGTAAACTCTCTCGTAACGAGAGTTCTAATCTGCTTTAACCATTCAACGATTTCTGATACCAGTTTTACTATACCTATAGTGGTTCCTCTTGCTACTTTCTCCAAACTACTCGCCTCCCAAGATGTTCAGAGTATAAGTGTGCTACTCCTCCCCATAGAAATACTAATTTGCAATAGATATATTTTATATGTTTGTAGCCTAATAACTCAGTAAATATTATCGTCTCCTATACTAGAGTGTCCTAGACACAGAGTATTAAAATAATCGTCTCCGAGAAATAAGCATTAAGTAGGCGAGCACCTTGACTATATCAAGTACACTCTACGAGAAGCTTAACAAGAGTTTAAGCCAGCACATAGTTGGCCACGAGGAAGACATACTATTATTGCTGGTAGCATTATTGAGTAAGGGACATGTTATAGTTGAGGGATTACCTGGAACTGGTAAAACATTGATGATAAAACTCTTCGCTATGAGCCTGGGATTAAGGTTTAAGCGTATCCAGATGTCTCCAGACATGCTCCCCACGGATATCATTGGGGCAAAAATCCTTGACCCCAAGACAGGGGAGCTTAGACTAGTCCTCGGACCCATACACACTAATGTTTTGTTGGTTGATGAGATTAATCGTGCGAGCCCGAAAACCCAGAGCGCACTACTAGAAGCAATGCAGGAAGGCTATGTCAACATTGAGGGAGAGGAAATAAAGTTGCCCTACCCCTTCATGGTTATAGCAACGTTAAACCCATACGAACGTGAAGGCATCTTTCCCCTACCCCTTGCTAGTACTGATAGATTTATGTTCTCCCTAGAATTCTCGTTCCTAAGTAGAGATAAGGAGATAGAAATACTTCGCAGAGACCATGAGAGAGGTGGAGAGGAACCCTTCTTAGAACCCGTTACAAATAGAGATGAGGTCTTGTCAGCTATAAGTGAGGTTAAACGCGTTAGGGTAGAGGAACCGC
>JALUDQ010000087.1 GCA_027043985.1 Desulfurococcales archaeon | reverse complement strand
AGGAATATATTCCTACACCTAAACGCGATCCAACAAAACCGCCATTAATGTTCGTTTCAAGAAGTTTCGACGTAAATAAGCCAGGTACTCCTCCAGAAAAACTTCAGGGAGGAGTAGTAGGAGGAAGTATATTGCAAGGAGTTTTAAGAGTAGGCGATGAAATAGAGATTAGACCTGGAATAGAAGTAAGAAAACACGGTAAATCAGAGTACCAGCCTCTTTATAGCGAGGTTGTGAGTCTAAGATTTGGCAACTTGGAAGTAAAGGAGGCTAGACCAGGAGGATTGGTAGCTGTTGGAACAAAACTTGACCCCTCTCTAACAAAGGCTGATAGGCTAATAGGGAATGTTGTAGGTAAGGCTGACCAGTTACCACCAGTATATAATCATCTAAGAATACAGTACAAGTTGTTAGAAAGAGTTGTTGGAACACAAGAATTAATCAAAGTTGAGAAACTCAGAGTTAAAGAGCCATTAATGATAACAGTTGGCACGGCAATCACTCTAGGAATAGTCACAAAGGTTACGAGAGACGAAGTAGAAGTGGTTTTAAGAAGACCGGTTGTTGCTTGGAAGGGTGCTAGAGTAGCTATAAGTCGTCAAGTACGTGGTAGGTGGAGGCTTATAGGGTGGGGTATAGTAGCAGAGTAAGGAAGTGTTGTGTTATAGTAGATACAAATATTCTACTCTTATTAGCGGATGGATTAAATGTTTTTGAGCAAATAGATGAGCTATTACTTACAAAGTGCGAGTATATTATACCCTCTATAGTTATAGGAGAGATAAACAAGATAGCTAGTAGTGGGAAGAATAAGTTAAAGCGTAAGGCATTAGCATCACTACAGCTTCTTGAGAGACTCAAGGAAAAATATGCTATAAGGATAGTTGAGATAAATACTATAGGATTTAGTGTTGATGATACATTAATTGATCTCGCTGTGTCTATGGGATGTTATATAGCCTCCAATGATAGGGGTTTGAGAGCAAAAGCTCGGAGAAGAAGCATACCCGAAATATATTATAGGGAGGAAAAGGGAATGTTAGAAGCGTCAAAAGAATTTATCTAGGACTTAAGCATAGAATTCGCGACGAGTAAAGGAGGAGGGCGATTCTATATTGTTCAAGATATATGAGGTAAAAGGAATAGTAAGAATACCGCCAGAATACTTCGGGGTAGCCGATGTAAATAGTGTTGCTGCAAAGGTTCTACGAACACAATATGAGGGCTACATAGATCCTTCAATAGGGTTAATTATTGCAGTATACGATGTAAAAGCCTCAGATGAAGGCCTAATAATACATGGAGACGGTGCAACATACCACGAAGTCCATTTCAAATTATTAGTATTCGCGCCACGTGAAAGAGAAATTGTAGAAGGCGAGGTAGTTAGCGTAAAGAATTTCGGATTATTCGTAAACATAGGGCCTCTTGACGCACTTGTACATAAATCACAGATAACTGACGAGGAACCATTAGACTATGATGCGACTCGTGAAATATTCATTGGTAAGAAAACAAAGCGCGTAATAGGTAGAGGTGATAAAATAAGGGGTATGATAACGGCTGTCAGTATGCAGGCTACGGCACGTCAGCCCAAAATTGCTTTAACGATGCGTCAGCCATTCCTAGGTAAGTTAGAGTGGATTAAGAAACAAATAGAGGCATTGAGAAAAGCTGGTGAGGAGTAGAGAAATGTCGAGTAGGAGTAGAAGACATAAACGACCCTTTAAGGCCTGCAGAAAATGTAAGCTTTTAGTACCATTAGAGGAAGAGAGATGCCCTAATTGCGGTTCTACGGATTTCACAGAGGAATGGGAGGGTATGCTAATAGTAATCGATCCAGAGGAATCTAGGCTAGCACAAGCGCTAGGGATAACCAAGCCAGGTAAATATGCAATAAGGGTACGTTAGTTTAATGTTCGTATACGGTTTTTGTCTACCAGATAAGTATAGAGGTGAATTCAAGCCTCCACGTGGGGTAGTACTCTCAAGCGATCCTCAGTCAAACATCCACTACTTAGAAGAGATAATGAACTCTTATAGGGGGATAATAGCTGTAGGAGACTATGTAGCATATAACATGTTATCCACAGGCATTAAGCCTGCAATAGCTGTAATAGACTATAAGACGCTTCGAACCGAAAACATAAGTTTCAACTTCAAAAAATACTATAGTAAACAAGTAAAAATCATTAATCCTCCCGCAATGATAAGTGCTTCCTCGTTGAAAAAAATACAAGGTTTAAGCGAAGATACTCTAGTAGAAGTTATAGGTGAAGAAGACTTACTCCTTCTTCCCTTTATTCTTCTACCAAGATATGATGGTTATCTGATAGTGTACGGTCAGCCAAGTAGGGGTATGGTTATAGTGGAGAACAATATTCTAGCGAGGAAAACAGCTATAAACTTCTGGATACTCTTAAAACCTTGCATAAACAAGAGGGTGGGAGAGAAACGAGAACATACGGGGGATAGACCGTGAGCTCTGAAAGAAAGATAGAATTAGGCGAGGGTTATAGTGTCAGTATTATAAGTGAACAATATAATCCGCTAATAAAGCGTCGAGAACTAGTCTTACTTATCCATCACATCGGTAAGGGAACACCTGAGAGAATGGCTTTAAGAGAGGCAGTAGCTAAAGCCTACCAGGTCGATGAGGAACAAGTATATGTTAGAAAGATGGTATCAGAGTTTGGTATGGGGGCTACAAGAGCCTTCGTACACATATATGATTCACCCGAGCGTGCAAAGGAGTTTGAACCCGAATATATTAGGAAAAGACATACGGGAATGCTTGTAATACAAGCAGAGGGTGGTGCCTAAAATGTCCTGGGTTCACAAATTATATGAATACGACTATAATACTGGTAAGATAAGATTAAAGAACAAGAAATGTCCTCGATGCGGTAGAATTATGGCCTTCCACAAGAAGCCTAGACCGAGATGGCACTGCGGATATTGTCACTACACAGAGTTCGTCTCTCAAACAAAATAATATTTCTGATATCTGGGGATTATAATAGAGATGATTATACTAGGAATAGAATCTACAGCCCACACTTTTGGTGTAGGAATAGTTAGAGACAAAGATCCTTTTATTTTAGCAGATGTCAGAGCTAATTATATCCCAAAAGAGGGCGGTATACATCCGAGAGAGGCCTCTAGATTTTTTGCCACAAAAGCTCATGAGGTTATTAAACAAGCTTTAGAACAAGCTAGAATAAGCATAAATGATATCAATGCTATAGCTGTGGCATTAGGTCCTGGTCTTGGACCATGCTTACGTGTTGGTGCGACTATAGCACGCGCACTAGCGTCGTTCTTTAATAAGCCATTGGTACCGGTAAATCACTCAGTAGCACATGTTGAAATAGGATTGAAGTTAACGGGAGCTAGGGATCCAGTTATAGTATATCTAGCAGGAGGGAATACTATGATAATAGCTTTCAACGATAAACGCTATAGAGTTTTCGGAGAAACACTTGACATAGCGCTAGGAAACCTTATCGATGTTTTCGCTAGAGAAGTGGGACTAGCTCCACCCTATGTTCGAAAAGGAGTACACGTCGTAGATGAGTGTGCCGATAAAGGATCCAAACTATTGGACCTACCTTACATAGTTAAAGGCCAAGACGTGTCCTTTTCTGGTCTGCTTACAGCTGCATTAAAACACTATAAGACTGGTAAGTATAGATTAGAAGACATTTGTTACACACTTAGAGAAATAGCGTATTCAATGGTTGTTGAAGTATCTGAGAGAGCACTAGCACATACAAGTAAGAACGAGGTATTATTGGTTGGAGGAGTAGCTGCGAGTAGGAGATTGCAGGAAAAGTTTAAACTAATGGCAAAGATATATGATGCAAGCGTTCACGTAGTTCCACCTCGATATGCAGTAGACAATGGTGTAATGATAGCATGGACTGGGTTATTAGCCTATAAACATGGTGTAGTAATTCCAGTTGAGAAGGCAGTAGTAAGGCAGAGATGGCGTTTAGACGAGGTGGAGATACCCTGGAGAAGCTAGAATTAATCTACAAGGGGGCTGAAGCCTACCTCTTTAAGTCAACATTTCTTGATACAGATGTAATTGTAAAATATAGGTTACCGAAACCGTATCGTGATCCATTATTGGATAGGAGAATACGTCGAGACCGTACGATTCTGGAAGCGAGAATTATAGCAAGAGTAAAAGAACTAGGTGTTCCTGTTCCAGCACTCTACATGGTTGACCCGGAGAAAGCAATAATTATAATGGAGTACATTCATGGTATACGTTTAAAGGAGCTAATAAACCATGCAAACATATCTACTATAGAAACCTATGTAAGAGAAGTCGGAAGAAGCATAGGAATAATGCATAGCGCGGGTATAGTCCACGGAGATCTCACGACATCTAACATTATAGTAAAAGAGGGCACACCATACATTATTGATTTTGGACTAGCACAATATAGCGATGAATTAGAAGATAAGGGAGTAGACATACACTTATTCCTACGAAGCCTAGAAAGCACACATCCGCGCTTCGTGGATAGACTTTTCAAAGCATTCATGAAAGGCTACGAAGAAATAGTTGGTAGTAGGGGAAAAGAATCAATACTAGAAAAAGTTAGAGAGATAAGAATGCGTGGAAGATATGTTGAAGAAAGAAGACTTCGAAAACAATAACATCATAGACATGAATGTATTGTATTTTGTTACTGGGAATCAGGGAAAATATAGGGAGGTGG
>JALUDQ010000086.1 GCA_027043985.1 Desulfurococcales archaeon | reverse complement strand
TCTAGGACTAGTAGTTCTGGTTCATGTATGATTGTTGCTGCAATAGACAAGCGTTTCTTCATGCCCCCAGAATATGTTCTAACAAGCCTCTTCGCATACTCCTTCATACCGAGTTTTACGATAAGCTCACTTATCCTACTCTTAGCCTCTCTTCGAGACAATCCGTAGAGTAGTGCGTAGAATAGGAGGTTCTCGTAGGCGTTGAGGCTCTTATACAATATGTTTTCTTGGGGCAAGTAGCCTATCTTAGCCTTAACATCAAGGCTAGCCCACACGTCTCTCCCATTAATAAGAACTTCTCCCTCATCGGGTGCTAGTACGCCCACGATTATTTTGAGTAGAGTAGTCTTACCAGCACCATTAGGGCCAAGCAACGATACTATTTCACCACGGTTAACGCTTAGCGAGACTTTTTCAAGCGCCCTCACATTATCATAGCTCTTACTAACATCAATGACTTGTAGGTAGGGTGGCATATTCTCTTCAACCTACCATATACTGTGTAGCCGACTATATTTAAGCCGGGATAGAACTCTGAAAACCAGAGACCATATGTAATACAAATACTCCTTAGACCTGTATTACAGAGGCTACTTTATATAGTACTACAACATATTAACTAGATAGGCGGAGAAACAATGAGTACTGTGTTAAGCATACGCATACCCAGAGAACTCAAGGAGAAAATGAAGACTCTCGGAAAAGACGTTAACTGGAGTAGTGAGATAAGAAGATTCATTGAGGCAAGGATAAGAGAGCTTGAACGGAGAAAAGTACTCGAAGAAGCCCATGCAGTCATTGAGAAACTACCAAAGACTCCCCGTGGAACTGCTCAAAAATATGTAAGGGAAGACCGTGATAGTCATTGATGCTTCAAGTCTAGTTAAATATCTTTTAGGAGAAGAAGGGTGGAGACAAGTCGAGGAGAAGCTTTTCGAAACCGTTGTCTCCCTAGACCTAGTTGTAAAAGAGGCTGCAAATGCTTTATGGAAACACAGTGTCTTACGTAGAATTATTAGTCTCGAGCAAAGCCTTAAGCTATACGAGGTATTAAAGAAGCTTATCCAAGCCGAGATAATAGTATTGGAGGATCAGGAAAAATATATTGACGAAGCCTTTAGAATAGCAGTAGAG
>JALUDQ010000085.1 GCA_027043985.1 Desulfurococcales archaeon | reverse complement strand
GAACTAGCAGTACACGTTAAAGGACTCGAAGCACCAGCATGGGATCCACGTGGTAGGAGAACCTATGCTCTAAGCTATGCTACAGCAGACGTAGGAGCAAGTCACTTGAGAGGATGGCCCCACCCCCACATGCCACCCAATGCTGGGCCCGCGAAAGAACTGGTTCCAAGCCTAATAGAAAGCCGCGATAGAGACAGTGTCTTCGACCACCTAGGAGTATGTAAGTTCATACCCTACAGCCTCCAAGACCTCTCAAAACTATTAAATGCTGTAACTGGCTGGGATAAGAGCCCTGAAAACCTTAGAGAAACTAGTGCGAGAACAGAAGCACTTGCAAGAATCCATGGCGTATTAGACTGGCTAACACCACCCCAAGACGATACTATTCCACCAAAATGGTGGATACCCGAACCGGAGGGTCCAGCAAAAGGTAACAAAGCTTTCATAGATGAACAAGACTTCTTGGAGGCACGGAGAACATATTATGAGCTAAGAGGATGGCATCAAGAATACGGTGTACCCCTACCAGAAACTCTTGAAAAACTAGGATTAGAATGGGCGGTAGAAGACGCTAAGAGAGCCTTACTGTTGGTGGAGAAAAGACTAGAACACACACTATAATAACTATTTTAAAAACACTCCATGTATACGGCATAGAGGCCTAAACTACCACTCTTCCTCCCATTCTTCTTCCTCTTCTTCCTCCTCCCACCACTCCTCTTCTTCTTCTTCTTCCTCTTCCTCCCATTCCTCTTCTTCTTCCCACTCTTCTTCCCATTCTTCTTCGAACAAGACCATTCCTAGAAACACCCCTTTGTTCTAGATAGTCTCTACTTCCTAGGCTTATCTCAAGAAGTATTTAAAGAGTTAGGGTCTTGGTATTAATTGAAACATAATTATATTAGTTGAGAAAAACTCCTCGTGAGATAACTATTTTAAAAACACGCGGTCCAGAAGCCTATTCTTGTTTTAATTCCTTATACTGTCCGGTTACTAGTCCGAGAATAGTTTTAGCGTAACCCGCTATTGTGTCGTCTTCTGATTTGAGTAGTTTTGCAATCTTGTCTGCGTGTTCTAATAATTTTTCTGGAGCAGCTGCTCCAAGCTTCTTTATTGTTACGAGTAGTTCTAGGAGTTGGTCGCGGTTTCTGATCTTGTCAACTAGTTCTACTATGTCCTTGAAATAGTCTAGTAGGAGTTCGGGTTCTCTATCAGCTATAACTGATAGAGCGTGGACTGCGAAAGCCTTTATTTCTCCTGGATCACGGTGTGCGAGGTCTATTATCTTGCCTATAGTATTTTCTAGTGCTCTCGGATTAGTATCGGCATAGGCCGCTAAGAGACCAGTTGCCCATAGCCTTGTATCGGGATCCTTGTCTTCTAGTAGCTTCTTAATAGTGTCTAGTATTGGTTCTATTATTGTTGGGTCAGCTAACACTATATTATTCAATGCCCACAAGCTAGTCTTTCTAACATCACTACTCTCATCCTCAACAAGCTTCAATAACTCGTCTTTATACTCCAGTATTTTTACTGGATACTTGTTACCGATAAGCCCTATGACTGTCGCGGCTGTTGCTTTAACCATATTGTTCTCGCTTCCAAGGAATCCTGCTATCCTATCAATATAGGGTACTAGTGCCTCTGGCTTCGCGGCGGCTAGGAGTCCTAGAACGTATAGTACTGCTAGTTGGAGATCCTGGTTACTTGTTTCCAAGAATTCTACGAGTTTCTTAATGTGTCTTACTAGTAGTTCGGGTTTCTTCTTAGCCAATACCGCTAATACTCGCATAGTGTTTATCTTGTTCTCATCACTCATCTTGCCAGCGTATTCTAGGAGTACTGGTAAGACATTCTCCATTGCATCCGGCATACGGTCTGCTAGATACTCTAACGCGAAGAGAGTTGAAGTAGTCTTAGCTTCTTCTCCAAGTCTTTTCTCCAAGTATTCTGCAAGCCATCTCCCATCACGTCTTGCCAGTTCCCCCACAATTCTACCAGCAATTAATGCTAGCTCACGGTCTCTTCCAGCAAGTATGTCTAATACTATTGGCAAGTAGACTTCGCTCTCCTTACCAGTAAGACTAGCTATACTTAGAGCTGCTAACGCGTACTTCTTGCTGACCCTATCGCCGCTCCTTAAAGCCTCGACGAGTCGCTTGAGTATGCGTTCACGCATATCGGGTAATCTAGCTAGGAAGCCGAGGGCTGCGAGAGCAGTACTCCTAATCTCGGGGTCATGGTTTTTAGATAAGTCTTCAATTACGTTAAGATACTTTAACAAGTACTCTGGCTTACGCTCAGCAATACTATTCAAAGCACTAACAACGTTTAATCTAACACTACGAGACTTATCGTCAACGTGTTCTATGAGCTTGTCTAATAGGTCTTTAACGTATTCTGGTTTCCTCGTACCAAGTATCCCTATGAAACGAGCTGCATAGCTTCTAACGCCTTCATCTGGATCCTCTAGTAATTCTACGATCTTGTCTAGATAGGGGGTTATCTTATCTGGTGCGGCAAAGGCTACAGCTGATAACGCTATTAGAGCACTTGAACGTACGAAGGGGTCTTCGTCGTCTAGGAACTTGGCTATAACTTCTGTGAGCTTTGTTATTTCCTCGGGTAGGCTTTCAGCAATGCTTCCAAGGAATCCGAGAGCATATGCTCTTAGCCCTGGATCCTTTGATTCTAATAGTTCTACTACTCTATTGATAACGTCTCTAACTTTTTCTCCATCTATCTCGGCTATGAAGGAGAGTGCTAGGAGTGCTCTCTTAACAACATCAGTGTTCTCATCGTTTAACAGTTTCTTAATATACGGTATTAGTGCTTCAACGCTATCAGCTGTGCGAGTAGCCATAACAATACCTGAAACAATACCGCATAAACCAGCTCTAACCTTTGGGTCAGGGTCTTCTACGAATTTCTCGAGTCTTTCAACGAGTTCTCCTATATTCGGTGTTGCGAGGAAGGCTATTATCTGACCTGCCCGCTGGGCTAATGTTTCATCCGGGTCTTCAACGGCTTTTAAGAGAAGCCTTAACATCTCGTCGTCTTCCATTGCTTTGCGTGCTACTTCTTCAAACTTACTAGAATATAGTAGTGTTTTGAGTGTTTCATATTCCAAACTATATAACACCGTTTAATATAGAGGTTCTATGCTAGAAGAGTTCGTGTGGTTGAAAAGTTTTTCCACGAATACCTAAAATTTTAAATAACCAGTTTATAAAACCTAAATATTTCTTAAAACCTTCAATAAACTATAGTTAAGATTTCATCTAGACTTAACTCTAAGCGCTCCAAGAGACCCGAGTAACCTATTATGCTTTCTACAAGGATTTTCTCAGCATCTCTCTTACTAAGTCCTCTCGACTGCATGTAGAATAACTGGTCTTCTTCAATACTAGTAACAGCTGTTGAGTGCCTAGCCTCTAATACTCTACCTGTCTGAATCTCCAGCATGGGGACCGAGTATCCTTTACCCTCCTCAGATAGCACTGATACATGGCTGTCGATACTCGTTGAAGACCACTGGGCTCTCGGGGTTACTCTAGCTACTCCGCGATGTACTAGTAGTCCCTTACCCAATACTACTCCTCTAATAAGCACGAGGCTCTTCGTCCGTGGGGCTTGGTGGACTATATTGGTTATAGAGTCTATTCTCCCATTACCTGCTACAATACTACCATATACTTCTACACCACTATTAGATCCATCAAGCTCATAGTCTTCTCTAAAATGAGACATAAGTCCTGCTAAGCCGAGAATCCTTGACTCTATTCTACTATTTTCTCCAAGCCTCAGCCTCTTATAATGATAGCACGCGGCTCCCCTGTGGAGAGGTAGTGTGTAAATACTCACGTTGGAGTTTTCAGTAATCCTCCCCTCAACCATAAAAGTCTTAACACTTTCACCACCATTACTTGAAGCATACTCTACCAAGACTATTTTCACATCACTATTAGCTCCTACATCCAATACTATGTGATGAGCTAAGAATCCATCCCCTCCATGAGACTCTATTACAACTGGTTCATCTAGTACAGTATAGGGTTCAATAGTTATCTTTACAGGTTTTTCTAGTCTAGCAAAATGTATTGCCTGAATCCTTGACTCTACATTGAATCCCGGCTCATAGTCGTCTCCAAGCTCTTCTACGCTAACTTTTTCTGGGAGATTCCTTGTCTCCCAGCTACTTGCTCCCAGGATAATGTTTGCTTTCTCAGCTATCTTTATGGGTGGTTTTAGGGTTCTAGTAGACTTGGGGAGGATTAGGGCTTTGTCGTATTTTCTCCAATCAGTATAGTATTTTACGGTTGGAGAATCCTTTATGTACTGGTAGGGTAGTTTCTCTGCTAGCTCCATATATTTCTGCTTGCTCATTAGCCTACTCCTCCAATCTTACTGAACTCTAACTGGATTACCTTGTTCAACACGTTTGCAAACTCGAAGGGTAGTTCTATCATTATCTCGTCTAGGAAGCCTAATACTATGATACTCTTAGCTTCATCCTCACTCAATCCCCTTGATTGGAGGTAGAATAACTGGTCTTCTCCAAGTCTACCAGTAGTTGCTTCATGGGTTACGTGAGCAGTTGGTTCCTCTACCTGGTTGTGGGGGTATGTATAGGCCATTGACTCGTCGTCTAGGATAAGGGAGTCGCATTCAACGTGTGCTCTAGCATTTACTGCTCCACGATTCACTCTTATTAGTCCGCGGTAGATGTTTATTCCACCATCAACGCTTATACTC
>JALUDQ010000084.1 GCA_027043985.1 Desulfurococcales archaeon | reverse complement strand
TTACTCAGATGTTTAGGCTATAATGAATATCAAGTTCGGAGATTTTGGCGTTATTTTGAAGAAGGCGGAGAAATAAACGTAGAAGTATATAGGTATCTTGAGGCACAGTTTAATATTATATCAGTTTATAAAAAGGAAACTGTTTCCCATATAAGGTATAGTTGCGTGCCCGTCGACTCTCTTGACTGCCATAAACTCGGCTCAGAGTGCATAAAGACTCCACATACCCATGCTTTATATCTCTACGTAGATGGTAGAGTAGGTAATGCTGAAATAAGAATGAATATAATTAGACTTTTAAGCCTTCTATACTCAATAGATAGAAGAGTCGTGGATAGTCTACTAGATTCTATACTGGACATGTTGTGGAATAGAATTAATGTAGAAGAACTCTATAATCGTGTACTCGATGCCCTCAACCTAGGTGATCACGTACTACGTGTAGCCTTGCCTTTAAAACCAGATAGTAAGGAGAAACTTTTACAACTCTCACCTATTCTTAGAAGAATCCAACAGTAATCCCACCTATTTATTAGAACACTATTTCCCAGACTTCATCTACAAAACCTCAATAAAAGTCTTCATCAGTGATCTACAGACTGCTTTATTCTTAACCAATACGTTATTCTATTCTAGGGATAAGGTGAGATTCAATGAGAGTACTACTCACGCTTCCTCCCGATATCCATAACCTAGAGATCTACCGTATCACGGGCATGAATGCTCCGCCCCTAGGCTTAGCCTATATTGCAGCAGTACTAGAAAATAGTGGACACAAGGTTAAGATAATTGATACTCCAACACTGCGAATGAGAACTGATGAGTGGATTAGAGAGGTAAAATCTTGGAACCCCGATATAGTTGGAATATCAATGCTAACACCAACAGCACCAAAAGGATACAAGGCTGCCAAGCTATTAAAAGAAGAACTCGGAGAAGACCTAATAGTCATAGCTGGGGGACCACACCCATCATTCATGTATACTGAGGCGTTAAACAATAACATTGACGTTGTTGTACGCGGTGAAGGAGAGTACACGACGCTAGAGCTAGTGAATGCCATTGAAAAACATGGCTTAGACCGAGACGTTCTCGTCAATATAAAGGGTATTGCTTTCAAAGATAGGCGTGAAGGAAAAATTGTCGTAACTCCTCTAAGACCCTTCCTAGAAGACCTCGACAAGCTACCCTGGCCTGCGAGACACCTATTGCCAATGGAAAAATATACTTTGTTCGGTAAGCCTATAAGAATAGCACACGTATTAGCTAGTAGGGGTTGCCCCTACGGGTGCATGTACTGTATTACCAGCTACTTCTGGGGTCGTAGAATCCGTTTCCGCTCAGCTGAAAGCGTTGTAAAAGAAGTTGAATATCTCGTAGAAAAATATAAGACAAAGCAAATAGTCTTCGCTGACGACGAGTTAACCGTTAATAGGAAGTTCATATACGGCTTCGTTGAAGGAATAAAAGAACGTGGACTAGACATAACCTTTGCTTGTGGATCCCGTGTAGACCATGTCAACAAGGAGATCTTAAAGTACTTATATGATAATGGCTGTGTCGTACTATACTTTGGAGTTGAGTCAGCTAGCCAGGAAACACTAAACCGTATAGGCAAGAGAATAACAGTTGAACAAGCGAAGAGAGTATTCAAGTGGGTTAAGGAGCTCAACGGGTTCGCTACCGGGTCATTTATACTAGGCTTCCCATGGGAGACTATTGATGATATGAAGAGGACTGTTGAACTAGCAATAAAACTTGATCCAAACTATGCGCAGTTCACTGCATTGACTCCTTATCCTGGTACACCATTGTATGAGTTTGCGTTAAAGCATAATTTGATAGAGGATTGGAACTGGGAGCACTATACAACTGTTAGACCAGTTATGAGGGGCTTCTACTTTACACGTGAACAACTCGGCAAGATGATAAAGTATGCTTATAGGAAGTTCTACTTGAGATCAGCTTTTATTATGAGAGAACTGAGAGCCGGACGGCTCAAAGATCTAGCCGGGATTTTGTTTAAAGAAGCATTGAACATGCTTAAAGAAGTCATAATACATCCCCTGAGGTGGAGATAAGATGGTGGACGGAAAATCTGTTTCAAATAAAAATAATGGAAAAGAAGAAAAAGGCGGAATGGGAGCATTATTAGCAGGGCTAAGGCTATTATTTGATAACCCGCTGACAAGAGCGTTTCTAAGAGCAGCAGTAGATGAGGCAGAATGTAGATATGATGGAAAGAATGTGAGAGCACCAATAATATACCATGCACTATCAGCTTATGCGGGAGAACCTATTACCTCCTGCCCAGTAAAAGCGAGGTTCATCGGCTTTCTAATAAACAATATCATTAATCTAGGCGTGAAACTGCTTAAGGGGAAAGAAGAGGAGGTAGTAGAAGCATTGAAGGATCCCGCAGTAAGAAGAGGCATAACACTCGTATTGAAGGGGCTGGGACTCTATGGAGTGACCGTACCACAACAGCTGCCAGCACCCTTCCTAATAGTATGGAACTTCACCAACATGTGTAACCTTAGATGTAAGCACTGCTACCAGAGAGCCGATAAACCACTACCAAATGAGTTAACTCTTGAGGAAAAGATTAGGGTAGTAGACCAGTTGGATAGAGCTGGTGTAGCAGCCATAGCCTTAAGTGGTGGAGAACCAACAATACACCCACACTTCTACACAATACTACACGAGATAGCTAAGAGAGGAATATATGCTGCAGTAGCAACAAACGGTTGGATGTTTGCAAACATGGAGAACCTTGAGAAGGCTAAAAAGCTTGGACTAAGATACGTCGAAGTATCAGTTGATAGCGCTGACCCGAGAAAACACGACTGGTTTAGAGGAGTACCAGGTGCATGGGAGAGAGCCGTAAAGGCCCTCGAAAACGCTGTAAAGCTGGGGTTAAACCATGCGATGGCTGTAACCATTACTAAGGCTAATATAAATGAGGTTGAAGACCTACTAGACCTCGCGGAATCCATTGGCGTTAAGAGAGTAGTATTCTTCAACTTCGTCCCAGTGGGTAGGGGAAAGGAGAACCTATGGCTAGACCTAGACCCAGTTGAAAGAGAAGAATTCCTTAGAACAATATACAAGGAGATGAGTAAGAGGAAAATGGAGATAGTCAGCACAGCCCCCCAGTACGGTAGAGTATCACTACAGCTGAGCGGCGGAAAGGACGTAGCCCCAACTCACTTCTATGTGGGAGGAGACCCAGTGGTTAAGGCGGTAGCAGAGTTCGTAGGTGGTTGTGGTGCTGGAAGAATATATGCTGGACTGCAACCAGATGGAACAGTTATACCATGCGTATTCCTACCCATACCAGTAGGAAATCTCCGTGAAAGAGACTTCTGGGATATATGGGAGAACGCACCATTATTCAAGCTATTAAGAGATAGAAGCAAGCTAAAAGGATACTGCGCTACATGTCCCTACAAGAATATATGCGGCGGGTGTAGGGCGAGAGCCTACGGATACTTTGGAGACCCAATGGCACCAGACCCAGGATGTATACTCAACAAGAAGTACTGGGACGAACTAGTAGAAAAAATGAAGGAAGCACCAACAAAAATAATAGAGAAAGAGGTAAGCGTTCCAACAGCAACCCATTAAACTTTTCCCGCTCCTCCCCTCCCTCTTTCTCCTATAGGATCACTGGTTCTTAGCTACTGGACGGGATGAAAGAATAATCTTATATCATAGTAGATGATTCTTTAGTTATGGGAGAGGTGGAATTAGTAGTGAAGGCTCATATTGCCTATCCTGATGCAAAGGCTTTCCGCACGATCATGGAGTCTCTAGCTAAAATAGTTGATGAAGTAGCTATGCATGTTACTCAAGACGAGGTTAGGATTAAAGCTATTGATCCAGCACACATAGCTTTAATTGAGATACACCTACCCTCCACATCCTTCATAGAATACGAAATAGAAGCTGATGGAGAAGAAGTTGTTGGAGGAATCAGTATTGCTAATATGTTTAAGGTTATTAAGAGGGCTAAGAAGGGCGAGAAACTAGACATAGATATAACTGATGACAACGTTATATTAACTATTACTAGTTCTACCGTAAAGAGGTATACTTTCAAGAACATAGAGGTATCGGAACCAGAAATACCGGAGGCAGTAATGGAGTTTAATGCACGAGCACTAGTGATAGCTGATACATTGAAGAATGCGTTAAAGGATGCTGAAGCAGTTGGAGACACCTTAGAAATAGAAGCACCAAGCGAAGAAGAACTCATACTCCGCGGCAAGGGTACAGGGTTTACTGAGACGAAGATAAAGACTGGTTCACCAGCACTCATCGAATTAGAAGTAAAGGAGGCCAGCAAGTCCTCCTATAGTATAGAGTACTTAAAACACGTTGTAGCATTAACAAAAATAGCTGATACAATCCAGCTAGAATTCTCATCTCAAATGCCTATCCGACTACAATTCAACCTACCTGGTGAAGGCAAGGTAATATATCTCCTCGCACCCAAATCCTAGCTTTTGAGAAATAATAGGCGTGATGAACACTCCTGGCTCCACCGACGCAATACATGTTATGGGGAGGGCCAGGACAGCTGACTATTTTCCAACCCCTATTAGACTACTAGAATTATTCTACTAGATTCCATAGCTAGGTATATAATGCATACCCTAATAGTATTATCTCCTTCCACAACCAGTATTATTGATACATAGATTCCAAGGACTTTCACTCATAAACAAAGTTCATTCAACCCATAAACACCTAATACGACCTACCTTTTTAGTGGGAGGATTGGCAA
>JALUDQ010000083.1 GCA_027043985.1 Desulfurococcales archaeon | reverse complement strand
GTATTCGATCTAATAGGTGCTCTAGGACTCTTAAGATTCCCCAACTTCTTCGTTAGACTTCACGCTGCTACAATAGGAGCCATAGGTGGAGCAGTCTATCCGTTAATAGGAGTAGCATTAATGGCACCCAGTCTTGAAAGCTTTGGTCAGTATAGATGGTATCTTATGGGTGGTGCCATAATAACGGCATTATTCATAGTACTCGCCGCTCCAACTGGATCACATGCTCTTGCGAGGGCAACGCATAAAGCGAAAGTTGTTCCAGTTGAACCAAAAGTAGTAGACCATCTAGAAGAGGATAAGGGGTGAGGATGAAGTGTTCTACCTATTACATCTCATAATGCTTGTTCTAATGATGTCTATAGGCTTCGTATTCGCTTTCCTCGCAATAATGGAAAGAGACTTGTTGAAAGCAGTAGTATTTTCTGCTGGTCAGGCGGCAGCCTATGTTATAGTATATTATTTGTTAATGTCTCCTGACATAGTATTGGCTTATGCCGCTATAGGTGTTGGAATATATTCTGCAGTAATGATTATTGCGATAAAAAAGACCGAGAGATACGAGAAGGTGTAGCCTATGGGGACACGTGAAAAGATCTTGCTAGCACTAATAATAATCTCATTAGCGCTCCTAGCAGTAATCCTCTCCTTTGGAGCCCTAGGAGCAGTTCCATTGAAAACTATTCGTCCTCTCGGATCCTTTTACCTATACTTTATGGCTAATAATAACATTGTGATACAAGAGATATATCCCTCGATAACAAAGCCATCAGACTTTTGGGCAGCGAGCACTGAGGGAGTAACAGCAATACTATGGGACTACCGTGGACTAGATACTCTATTCGAGACATCAGTCTTCTTCTTCGCAATAATTGGTAGTGTATCAGTATTCAGATATTATTCAGCTTCACTAGAGGAAAAGAACAAGAAAAACATGAATAATAGTTCAATGAATACTAAAACAAGTGATCGGGGCCTATCACTCATAGTTAAACTCATAACACGAATAAACTTCGTAGTAATAATAGCTGTTTCAGCATCAATAGCCTTCCACGGCCAGCTTACTCCGGGAGGAGGATTCCAGGGAGGAGCAACACTAGCAGTAGCACCCTTATTAGCTATAGCTGCTCTTTCAAGATACTTTGTAGAAGATGT
>JALUDQ010000082.1 GCA_027043985.1 Desulfurococcales archaeon | reverse complement strand
AGGTGGAAAAAACATAGACCAGAACGAGTCTATAGTTAGAAAATACCTTGAAGAAAACGATATATTCATGCACGCCGACATCCATGGAGCACCAGTAGTAGTTATCAAGACCTCCGGCAAGGAACCCAGTGACGAAGACATCTTGGAGGCAGCGGTAATAGCGGCATGCTATAGTAAAGCGTGGAAGAGTGGTGCAGGTTATGTAGATGTATACTGGGTAAAAGGGGCTCAAGTATCAAAGTCTCCTCCAAGTGGAGAGTATCTTCCAAAGGGCTCATTCATGGTGTATGGTAAGAGAAACTATGTTAGAGTACAGTTAATCTTAGGCGTAGGCATAGAGATAGTAGAGAATACGCCAAAAGTAATAGTAGGAAAACCAGAAAGAATAGCCGAGAAGACAAGATATTATGCAATACTAGTCCCTGGAGACATCGATCCATCAAAAATAGCGAAGAAGCTACGAGAATACTGGGTGAAAAAGGCTGGAGGAGAGGAGAAGCCCTTTATAGAAGCAGTAACAGTAGAAGATATACGTGAACGCATACCCGGGAGGAGCCGGATAATCAAATTAAACCCATAGTTCCAAGTGGTGTGGTATATGAGTGAAGATAGACCCCTCCTTGCAAGAGACATAATGGTGACTGATCCCATAACAGTTAACCCAGATACAACAGTGTATCAGATAGCTAAGATAATGGCTGAGAAAAACATTGGGAGCGTAATAGTAGTAGAGAACGGGAGAGTAGTAGGTATTGTAACCGAAGAGGACTTGATTAGAAGAGTATTAGCTGAGGGAAGAGACCCTAATCGGACACGCGCTGGAGACATAATGTCTAGACCAGTAGTGCATGTCTCACCCGATACCGAGGTCAAGGAAGTAGCACTACTAATGGCCAGACTAGGTATAGGTCATATACCAGTAATAGAGGGCAATAAGCTAGTCGGGATAATAGCAGAATATGATATAATACGCTTAACCCCCGATCTAATAGAATTACTCTACGTTAAAGGAAAGCTTGGGTCTCCGCCAGTAGAGTTAGAGTAATAATATTTTCACGGCTAAATCCAGCTTCTAGTTCTTGGAGTTAAAGCATATATTCTTCTAAGACGATAATATAGTATTGGGTGGACTAGCCTTCGTTATTACACGTGAATACATTCTAGATTTCCCCACAATCTCTCCTCACGAACCAGCTACAAAAGCTAGACAGATTATGCGTGACACGGGTGTCAGAATATTACCAGTAGTCGAGGATCATAGGCTTCGAGGCATTATTAGTAGGCTTGGAGTACTAAGTATAACTTCTACTCGCTCAAACCTAAGGGCAATAGATATTGCTAGTGAGCCAGCAGTTACAATAGGGTTAGACGAGGACGTAAACTCTGCTTTAGAGAAGATGCTCGAAGTAGATGAATGGTATGCTCCAATAGTTGATACGGGTAACCTCTTCATAGGGGTCTTCGGGTTAGAGAAAATAATAGAGAAACTCCTAAAGAATAAACATCCGTGCCTTGAAAAACCCGTAGAAGAAGTCATGAGCACGAATATCGAGACAATAGAAGCAGAAGACAATGTAGCAAGTCTCTGGAGAAAAATGATGAAATACAATTACGCTGGATTCCCAGTAGTTGATAGCAAGGGTAGGCTTCTAGGAGTAGTAACACAATACGATCTAATACGTTACGGGTTCACTAGAATAGAGTTGAGATCAGAGAGTCCCCCGAGAGCTGGACCACGTATAAGGGAGATCATGTCTACTCCACCCATAACAGTTAGAGTAGGCGAGAAGCTTAGAAAAGCAGCAGAACTAATGATTAAACATGATATAGGGAGGGTCATCGTAGTAAACGATAAAAAAGAGCTCAAAGGCATAATTGATAGGGAGGACATAGTCCGCGCATACCTAGACTATCCGTTAAGAGACTAGTCCACCTTCTCTCAATCCGAAACATGCTTACATAGGGGTGTAAACCATGTATAGACCAGGTACTCGTAGGCCAAGAAAAACTAGAATAGAAGGACAAAGATGGCTTAGAAGCGATGGAACACCTAATTTCGCAGACCATGTTTACCGAAAAGAGGGAGATGTGGTCCTCGTAGCTAAGAAGGAGTTGAAGACTGCTTCACCTGTTACACCCGTACTAGAGCTTGCTGAAACAATGTCCTATAACAACATTAGGAGTATACCCGTAGTTAACAGTAAATTAGAGCTAGAAGGACTAGTTCTATCAATGAGTATAGTCAACTATTTTGGTGGGGGAGAACTATACAACATAGTTGTTGAGCGACATCAAGGCAATATTTATAGTGCGTTAAAGGAGCCAGCAGAATCCATAATGATTAGAGAACCCATAACGGTTAACGTTTCAAGCAAGATAACAGAACTGTTAAAGATAATGGTTACTGAAGGCATAGGAGTAGTCCCGGTACTAGATCTTGAGAACAAGCTCTACGGTATAATAACAGAGCGAGACCTAGTAGAATATTTCTCCGAGAAGCCAGAAACCAATGTCAAAGTAGAAGACGTGATGACCAAGGATGTGGTAACAATAGATATTTCAGCTAATCTAAAGAAAGCAGCGGAAACCATGGTAAAACTAGGGTTCCGCCGCCTACCAGTAGTAGAAGACGGCAAGATAGCTGGAATGCTAACATCAAAAGATATCGTGAGATTCATAGGAGACCATAGAGTTTTCGAGAAAGCTCCCTCGGGTAAAGTTGAGGAAGCTCTCTCAACCCCTGTTTCAGAGGTTATGAGCAAGATAGCATATACCATAGGACCTAAGGAAGACATAGCCCAAGCGGCTCGATACATGATGGAGAAAGGTGTTAGCAGTCTACTTGTAGTAGTAGACGAAGTACTTCAAGGGATCATAACCGAACGAGATATATTGTACGGCATGCTTGTAAAAGCGAAGGCAGAGTAAAGGGGTTGAAGAATTATGGCACCTAAAGTCTCAACCTATATGTCAACACCAGTAATAGCTGCATCACCCTACGATAATCTCGCACACATTAGGAAGCTTATGATAAGACACCATATAGGTAGAATAGTAATAGTTGAAGGAAACAAGCCCGTGGGGATCATAACTAAAAGCGATTTCATCCGAGCACTTTTCTCTAGACGTCGCTTTGCTAAACCATTAGAGGAGATAAAAGCGGAGGAGGTAATGACACGTGACCTCATAACAGTAGACGAGAACCGTAGTATAAAAGCGGCGGCGAAGCTCATGGTTAGAAAAGGTGTTAGCGGTCTACCAGTCACATCAAAGGATGGAAACTTAGTCGGTATAATCACGTTAACTGATATAACAAGAGCATATGCTGAACGCTATCCTGGTAGAATGCTTGTTAAAGACGCTATGAGGACTAACGTACCAACAGTCCATAGATCTCATAGTATATTCTATGTGGCAGAACTAATCTCTAGAGACGAGGCGGGGAAAATAGTAGTTGTTGACGGTTCTAAGCCTGTTGGAATAATAACTAAGTCGGATATAGCTTTCATCAACCCCTTCCTCTTAGGATACCGGAACATGAAATATGTTAGACGGTTTAGCTCGGAGAAGGGGAGGTCAACAGCAGTTAGAATATATACTATCCCGATTGCAGGAGACATAATGACACCGGATCTATTAACCATAGGCTTAGAGGAGGATTTAGCCCTAGCGGCCGATACAATGATAAAAAACAATATTAGTGCTCTACCAGTAATAGACCGCGATGAGAACTTAGCTGGAATAGTCACTAAGATAGAGATAGCTAAGGCTCTCACCAGAATATAGTATCTATCCTAAAATATAGGTGAGCGGAAATGGTAGAATACGAGAAGATACCTTCAATTAAAGTAAAGGAAATAATGGAAACAGATTTCCCTAAAGTAGACAAAAACGACACTTTATACCATGCAGTTAAGATAATGGACAAGTATGGTTATGATAGAGTAGTAGTTGTTGAACATGGGAAAATTGTTGGAATAGCGACAAAGAAAGACATCATAATGAAGCTTGGTACTCAGAGGACAAGAAACATTACACCAAGCCGAATGCATGTATCGAGCTTTATGACCCCCAATCCATTAACAATTAGTCCAGAAGAGCTAGTAGTCAAGGCGGCTAAAATAATGGTTGATAAAGAGATAAGTAGCCTACCAGTACTCGAAGGAGAAGATCTCGTAGGACTTGTAACGAAAAAGAATATAGCAAAACTATTAGAAGACCTTGAAATACCTGTTAGAGATGTAATGTCGTCTACAATGACTGTACTAAAGCTAACCGATAGAGTACTGCATGCCCGTCAACTCATGCTGTCAAATAATCTAACATTTATCCCAGTAGTAGATACTGATGGCAGAGTAATAGGAGCAATATCAATAGACGAGGTAGCCGACGCCCTATTCGCTTTCCATGACATTGTACCGGCAAAACATAGAAAGGAGAGGATAATGCATCTTCTAGTATCTGATGTAATGAGGCTACGTCCACCCAAAGTTCCACCTACAGCTCCTCTAGGCGAAGTCGTAAGAGAAATGCTAAACAAAGAGTATCGTGGTGCAATAATAGTAGACAATGATGAAAAACCAGTAGGAGTCGTAACTTTAACGGATTTAACAGAATATGTTGCAACACTAGGCTAACATTACACTACTGTTTTTATATCCCCATACCCATTTTAGCATAAATAGGATGCTACAAGTGACGAGTACAGATGATCTAAGATTCGTAGTAGACACAATGCTCGGAGACCTAGCTAGATGGCTTCGCATACTAGGCTATGATACAAAGTATTCTAGAAACTATGAAGACTGGGAGCTCTTGAGGATAGCCTCTAATG
>JALUDQ010000081.1 GCA_027043985.1 Desulfurococcales archaeon | reverse complement strand
AGCTACGCGGCAATAATCAAGGGGAGGCCCTATCCGATAGGTAGCAGAGCCGTAGTAAGGATGGGGAAGGATAGGTACCTCATCTATCTCCCAGTTAACTTGAACTATCTTTGGAAAGAACTTCATGAGAGAAAGGTCAAGGTTCGGGTGTACATCGAAGTTCCAGAGGAAGAGTAGCACCCTCAGCAAAGCTAGGGTGGCCCAGATGAGTACTAAGAAGAAGGATGGAGACTATGGGATGAAGCATCGAATACTCAAGATACTAGCGTGGAGATATGCCACGGTATCAGAGCTAGCTCAGATTTTAGGCGTGAGCCGCCAAGCTGTACGCTACCACCTTTCTAGGCTTATGGAGTGGGGTTTTGTAGTGAAGAGTTCTAAGGAATGCATAATGGCAGTATGTTTTGACAGAGAGCTTAATGATTGCATTGTAGAGAAAAGCGGAAAGGTAAAGATGCTTTCTTGTAATGAAACAGATTCGGGTAGGTACTATGTTTATGCCTCATCATACTATATTAGGAAATGGTTTCCATCTAGGCCAGCGCCCGCACTTTGGAGTCCTCCCACGAGTATAATAGAGATTGTCAGGAAGAGATTGGGGGACCTGAATGTTTCTGAGAGTGTAAAGGGTTTTGATTTTCTATTGATGAGTAGTGTTTTAGCCTTGATGTTTGCAGTTTTATGGAACCCTGAACCTCGTGGGGATAGCTATTGGGTTCGACTAAAGCATCTAACATCACGAGGCATCAAGGAGAATATTCCTAAATTCCTAGGATGGTATGCCCATATGAAGGCTGCAAAAGATGTAAGGCAAGTAACAGTAGGAGACCACTTCGAAAAAATGAAGACTAGGTACGAGTTGCTTAGCAAGTATAGCAAAAAGTATGAACCCTCTATAAAGAAGGTTAGATGGATACTCGCAAGAATGTATGACTACCTAATAGTTGAACGGCTCGGAGGAGACCACTGCCCATACGGAGTATGGGTCCCACATCCAAGCCTATTCTCACCTGATGGCTACCCAGACTTCCACCTGCCTAGACACCGCCACGTAAGGGTCAAGCATAGATACAAGTCCCTAGGAGTAAAGCAGACTTTTACAACACAAGATAATTTTGATAATCAAGGTAACTAGACCCATACCTGAAAAGGGATAACTTACCTGTTTAGACTCTTTGGTCAGTACTACCGTGAGGTATAACTATGACTATGAGTATACTAAACAATAATTACATTGATTTTCTCCTTTAGATGTACATCTACTAGGTGTATACTATACACTAGTTACATTGGTATCTATGCTTGATTCATAGTACTATTTTGCTATAGTAGTACTAACCTGGTTTGGTTTTACTAAGTGACACTCTTAAGATAGATACCAGTTATAATCGGTGATGGTTTTTTAATGAGATTTTCATACTTAGTACATTACCTTGAGGTAGTGTGAAATAAAGTTCTAAAGACCTCGAAGCCTGTATTCGCATATATGTAGGTCTGTTCTACTCAATATTGACTCTATCTTAGTGGATTCTGGTGTAGTTTGAGATAGCGATTATCGTTAGGAATGTAAAAAGTATCTATAGAGCCCCGCCTAATATAATAGTGATAACATAAGCTGTGCTTAGGTGGTGTAGCTCTTTGCTACCCTTAGGAGTAATTGGTCGAACTCAGGAACGCTTTGGGGGAATTCCTATCGTAACCGAGCTTACACAACACCAGCTTATAGTAGCCACCGTCCTTGCTAGTAATGAAACCTTGTTTTACGCTGGCTTACTCCACGATATATTGAAACCAGCATTTAGATTCGTCAAGAATAGAGATGGGGATTGGAAGTGGTGGCACCTTAACTACAACGTAGGCGGTAAAGAAGTACCTTTGAGCAACTACTTACAAGACAATCAAGCTATATCTAATCTGAATATAGATAAAGATGTATTCTTAGATATAATACAATGCCATCATCCTAACCCCTGGTGTAAGAAAAAGAGTTTACTGAAGAATAATCCTATAAACTATGTAGAAAATGAAAAGAAGCTTGGAATAACACCTATAGAGACGACATTACTGCCAAGCAAAGGGCTTGATAATATAGGATTACACGTATGCCTAGAAGCTAGAGGTCTTAATCATCCATATCACTACTTCGTTTTAACTATGATTTATTATGGACTAAAATATTATCTTAACAAGCTTTATGGGGAGATTTTCTCGAAACTAGGCTTGAATAAGCTTGTAGTCGAGTATTATTTTGGGAACTATAGTCTACCTCTAATTGAATATGTAAATGGTACATTGGTCATAAAATACTACGTGAATTCGTCCGAGTTTAGAGGATTACGGATTAGACATGAGTATAGTAGTGAGTATAGCTTTGATATGAGGATTTTAAGAGAGGGTGGGGTTGGTTTTACTTTTGGTTGGAGCGATGTCCTGGTCTATATGGTTCCCCACGTTAATCCGTTTGGTTATTCTTATAGGATTGCATGTGTCATACCTGGTCTTGTCAACTATGATGGGGCGAAGCCAAGAGACGATACTAGTATAAAGGAGTTATTTAAGGATAAGGTAGAAAATATTATTTATAATGTTATAGATGATTTGGAAAGTAGTCTAGGTTTAAGTGTTGGTTATGGGGATGTTATAGTAAAGTATCTGGAGGGAGGTGAAGAAGGTAACTATAGTTGCTTGTTCTGTAGTAGGAGAACTAGCTATAAGATTAGACTTAGTAAGACGGGGCTCTTAAGCGAGAAGTTTACAGATTATCACAGAATTAGTGGTAGTGCCGAAGGGGCGGAAATCAGTGTATGTCCTCTATGTCATCTTGGCTTTATATTAGAGGAGAGGTTTAGGAAACAAGGACCGAGCTTCTTAGTGCCTCTAGCAGGAGATACTACTGGAGCAATTATTGCTAGAGATTTCGCTGGGAAGTTTAGTTCGAAAAACGGGTCAATACCAGTTAATACTAATGAAGGAGTAATATTGTCAATATTAGGACAATCTACGTTACAATTGATATCGGATGCTTGGTATCAGTCTTTACTTAAAAGGACAAGTAAAGCTTCTGTAAAGCTTCCTTGGATGAATGCCTATAATATTAGGTCTCAGCGTGATGTTGATATGCTTCGTTTTAGCTTTTTAATCTCACGTGAAGTTTTATTGTATCCTTTAATTATTAAAGTAAGGCCGAGGGCGTTGATATCGACTTATGGTGGACGGAACAAGAAGTTTGTGTTAAATACCGACCTACTTGAAGGTCATATTCTCTGGCGTGGTGAGGAAAGTGACCTTACCGAAGAGCAGTTGGATGCGTTGAAACCCATCTTAAGGGAGATGGGTAAGAGCAAAATAGGACAGCTTAGGAAAATATATAGTAGGCTGGTGGGTCTTTATGGTCTCCGATGATAGGTCTGAACTCGATGAACTGGCTATAGAACTTCTTAGACTAATTCATGATGTGATACCGTGGAGAGAAGTTCCTGAAGATGTGAAACGTGATAAGTGGAGAGTTCTCGCTAAACGTATAATGGCTTCGAGTGGCGAGGATTTACAAGAATTCATGCATAATGTTGTGCGTGGCGTAGCAGGAGACATCTTTTATGTAAAGCGTCGTGCTAGTAGTGAAGGTAATGAAATGAGACTTTTAGGTAAGGAACTCGAGGAATTCCTTAACAAGACTCATGAAAAGAACGTCGAAAAGGAGTTACTAGCGTATGTGAAATCAAGGGCCATACCTCTCGTCATAAGGCTTTCAGCTAAGCTTGGAGAGAAAGAAGAGGAGGGTGAGTAATAGTGTATGTGCTCATTCTTCGAAGCAGGGAGCCTATAAGCTATGGAGAAGAATCTGTAGGTGTAAAGACTCTGATAAAAAGGATAAGTATTCTGCTCCCAGAACAGGGCGAAGTTATTCAAGTACCAGTCATATTGGGCAACGGCTTTCGGGGAGTCCTACGTGATGTTATGACAAACGTATTTCTAGAGAGAGTTGCTAAAATAGCTAAGGAGAATAATAAGGATGTAAAGGTTGACGCTAGGGTTCTATTGCTCATGCTCTCTGGCGGTGTCCTGACAAGGAAGGGAGACGAGCAAGTAACGGCAAAAAACATAGATAACCTACGGCAAAAGTCAGGGTTCCTGCTTCCTCTCAACATCATGGGCTTCGCACTCTCAAACGTAATGATTCCCTCAAAGATTAAGGTATCAGTATTCTATCCCATATGCAAAGAAACACTGCCTCTCATCCAAGACCTAGTAGACCAAGTTAAGAATATTGATGGTCAAAGCATTATTGATATTGATAAATTAAGTTCCATGAGTGTGAAGAACCTTGTAGATGAAGTCCAGATGATGCATAAAGATGATATCGCAAAACTAGCAAATATTTCATTATCAAATATTGAAGTTGTAAACATAGACCGAGCAGATACCATCAGGGGAAGACAGGTTGAGGAGAAACAAAACGAAGAGGGAAAAACAGAACAAGAGCAACAAATGGAACGGAGAAGGGCAAGGCTTCAAGCGATATTTCAGCGTGAATACGTTGTTCCGGGAACATTGTTTATCGGATATATTAGCGAAATAGTTCCACTAAGTGAGGCAGAAAGAGAATTACTATCCTTGAGTATAGAGAGACTAGGAAAAAGCGTTGGTGTTGGTGGTGCAGTGGTAAGAGGATTTGGTTCGTTTAGTGTTGAATATAATAGTCTAGGCAGACTAGTACAAGATGACTCATCTAAGCTTAATGAATTCATCAAAAGTAATATAGATAAAATACTAGAGATATTGAACTCAAATCCCGAAGAGTGGCTGAGCTCGACATAATCTGATAAATGCCGATATTACGTGGTCGTAGACAACAAAGATACGGTAAGGAAACTGG
>JALUDQ010000080.1 GCA_027043985.1 Desulfurococcales archaeon | reverse complement strand
AAACTCCATATAACATATGGTAGGAACCGCAAGAAGATAGCCATAGGCTTCCACGATCTCTCCAAACTCCCAGGCAATCAGATATACTATAAAGAAGTAGACGTAGACAAAGTAGAGTTCATACCATTACATGGATCAGAACCCATGACTGCGAGAGAAATATTAGAGAAGCTAAAACAGGGGCAAGAGTATGGAAAAATCTCGTTAAGGGAAGACAAATATCACCCAATACTCTTCTCCGGAGATCATGTGATAGCAATGCCTCCTGTAATAAATGCTGATATAACAAGAGTTGAACCTGGAACTAAAGACCTCTTCATAGACGTAACTGGAACAAGCAGGGAAGCCGTAGAAAAAGTACTTGACATAATAGTAACTGGACTCGCTGAGAGAGGAGGAGTAATAGGGAAGGCTAGAGTATATTATCCAGAACATGAGACATGGACACCTATTCTCAGAGTTGATAAACAAGAACTCGGACTCGACTATGTTAACAAGGTGCTCGGCTTAAAGCTTAACTTAAAGGAGATAATTGAGCACCTCCAGCGGATGAGATTTGACGCTAAGCCTTTAAGTGATAATAGAGTTCTAGTAGAGATACCACCTTTTAGAGTAGACATACTTCACCCTATAGATCTAGTAGAAGACATAGCAATGAGCATAGGCTACGATAACCTTGAACCCGAACCGCCTCAACCATCTCTTCCAACTATGGTGGAGGATAAACACCGATTCCTTAACCGCTTACGTGAGATTCTAGTAGGTCTGGGATTCCAGGAACTACACCTATACATGTTGACTTCAAGTAAAAGCCTTGAGAAACTAGGGTATAGAGAGTTCGTTAAACTAGCTAACCCAGTAACCGAGGAATTAGATGCACTAAGACCTACACTTATAAACCAGATCCTAAACGCGCTTAAAATGAACCAGCACGTTGAAATGCCAGTAAAAGTATTTGCCATAGGCGACATAATACTAGTAGACCATAGCAAAGAGACGAGAACTTCCGAGCAAACAGTATTATCTGCAGCCTATATGTCGGGTAAAGCCAGCTTCGAAGACCTACAAGCACCACTATATGCTACTCTCAGAACACTAGGATTCAATGTAATGTCCAAGAAGATAGAACACCAGCTATTCATTAATGGAAGAGCTGCAAGGATAATTATTGATGG
>JALUDQ010000079.1 GCA_027043985.1 Desulfurococcales archaeon | reverse complement strand
TTGTTGGGCTTGGCGATGAAGTAGTTGTGGGAGAAGGTGATGGACTACTAGTTGTTGGTGTTGTTGTAGTTGGAGCAGGCTTTTGAGTGGCAAAGTATACTCCAATTGCTATTGCTATTATGACTATTATAATACCTATTACTGCTACTGTGGTTTTGGAGGTCATTTTTGTCCCCGTGTTCTTGTCTCCCTACGCTCTATTTAAGAATATTTTGTAATATAATACTCGGCGCTGATTTTATAGAATTATTAGAATTGAGGGTATTACACCAGTAATCTGATAAAGGAGAGCCTACACAATTTAGCACGGAAACGAATAGTAGTTTATGAGGTTATATGGTATGAAGAAGATCTTGGGTTTAATTCTATTACTAGGATTACTAATACCAGTTTTAACGGCTTCAGCGAGACCAGCTGGAATAGTAATCCTAGTTGACTTGTCTCACGGCCAGGGTACGAATGGCATTGAGACTATGATGAAAATGGTGCCGGAGGCTTCATGGATTCTCCTAGTACCTTCTGAAGACGATGCAAACGCTCTGCCTCAAACCATAAAGAACATGGCTATGGATATATGGATCGGTGATTTCGCCTCAGTTGACTTGGCTTCAGTTGACGTTATAATAATAGGGCAGCCTACATCGATGCTATCACCCGAGGAAATCCAGGCTATTACAAGCTGGTTTACCGATGGAAACAAAGTATTATGGATAGCCGCTGATAGCGACTATCCAGCTGGTGGCAGCGAGCAGTCCCAGGTTAATGCTAACGCAATATTAGAGTCGCTTGGAAGCAATCTAAGAATGGACTATGTATCAGTAGAAGACCCAGTAAGCAATTGCCAGAGATCTTATCGTGTAGTAGGAATAGTGAATCCTAGCCCAGGCGCAGAGGCAGTTGGCTTCGGCGCATACAAGGTATTATTCCACGGACCAGGCGTTGTAGCATGGGTTGATGAAAACGGGCAATGGCACAAGTTAAGCGAGAATGAAAAACCAGCTAACACGTATATACTAGTTACAACTACTGAGCACGGTCAAATAGTAGAACACCAGCCGAAAGCTCCAGGAGAACCAGGCAATATCGGCCAAGCCTACGCGGCAGGCGATACCGGTGTGTTCCCTCTAATGGCAGCACAAGTAATGAACTATAGTGGTAGTGTAAGTGTAGTCATGGTAAGCGGCGAGACTCCTTATGGAGGATATCAGCCAATAACAACATGGCTATACTATGGAGTAAAACTAGATGGACCAACATTCTTTAGAAACGTTATACTCTGGGCTACGGGATACATGGGCTACTTGAAACCGCTAGTAGAGTTAGAGAAGGCTAGCAAAAGCATTGCTAGTAATGTTTCAGCTTTAATTGAGAAGAAGATTAAACCTCTAGAAGACAAGATAAAGAGTGTAGAAGACCAATTATCGAGTCTCCAGACAAATGTAAACAACTTGACAAACAGTATGAGTAAGATTAAGGATCTATCAGATAAAGTAAGTGGGCTAGAATCAAACGTAGGGGATCTCTCCAAGAAAGTAAGCGAGCTAGAATCAAACATCAATGGATTAAGCGAGAAGGTAAGCGGACTTGAGGGCAAGATAGGCACTATTAATGGCTATGCCGTTGCTGGTCTAGGCTTATCAGTTATAGCCATACTAATAGCTATTGCAGCAATACTTGTTGGACGGAAAAGTACTGAGAAGAAAGTAGCTGGTAAAATGAAGAAATAAACTAGACTAAATATTTAAAAATAATTCAATATTTTTTAAGGAGTCTACAATCCTAATTCTTCACTAATACCTTGTAGCGCTTCTAGACTTATCTGAAAGAACTCGTTCAATGTTAAACCCAATTTTTCGCAAAGCATTATCTTATCTCTTTTAACATTTCTAGCAAAGTCTTTTTGCTTAAACTTCTTCTTAAGGCTCTTTACCTTTACTTCACTTAGCTTCTTGTTAGGCATTACTAGAGCTGTTGCTATTATTAAACCAGATACTTGATCAGCTGCTTTTAACGCTATAGCGAGTTCTGACTCATCTTTAAAGCCCGTTAGCTCGTTGTGAGCTCTAATAGCGTCTAGTGCTTCAGCTGGTAATTTTCCTTCTAATAGTTGCGCTGATACTAAACCGTGTCTTCTCATGTCCTTTCCTACTAATTCGTAGTCGAGATCATGTAATAGTCCCACCAGGCCCCATAGTTCCTCGTCTTTGCCTAGTCTTCTAGCAAGCGCTCGCATTATTGCTTCAACTGCTAGCATGTGTTTGCGTAATTTATCGTTTTTAACATATTTTTCAACTAGTTCCAATGCTTCTTTACGGGGAATCATGTATTCTCAACCCAGACACATCAGTTTTTGCCGTTCTCGACATCTATTATTTTTCAGAGCACCGACTTCTCATCACACATTACTTGGATATCTATCTAGAAGTATATAGCTTTATTACGTAGATTAATATATTTTGGTCATGGTGCTGTTATGAGTAGGGCTAAGGGTCTCATAGTATTTCTGCTCGTTATCATAGCAGTCTCATTAATAGTAAGCAATAGCACTATAGTAGCTAGAGGCGAAGATTATAGTTTTTCTATTAAAGATCCTAGATACTCGGTTCCAGCTGTAGTCCTACCTAATGATACCTTCAATGTGACCTTAGTGGGTGACATTGAACTTATTGATAATATTAGTAACTTGTTTATTGTTGCTCCGGGATACAATTATACATGTGATTATAAAGTAGAGCTAAAGAATACTACTACTCTAATAATGTCAGCTAGAGTTCCAGGAAACACTGTACCCGAGTTATACGATATATACTTGAAGGTAAATACAGGTAATAGAACACTAATACTACATGAGCCTAGAAGCTTATGGGTTTTAAGGGAATACCCGTCCACTATCAAGTTTATACATTATACTGATATACATATAGGTATACGTACAGACAATGTATGGGCCTATGAGTTCTACTACAGCGCCATCAACCTAGCAAATGCTTTACCAGTAAACTTTGTGGTAATAACTGGTGATGACGTAGATGTTGGAAGCGATATTAATTCTCTCAAATTATTTAGAACGCTTACAAACTTTTTGAGGAAGCCCTCATTCATTATACCAGGAAACCATGACCATGCTGGCGTAAATACTATTACTGATTTCGAAGAAAAATACTATGGCAAGTATATTGGTGAGAGATATTGGTATAGAGTGATAGGGAAATTCCTACTCGTGGGATTGGATACGGGTTCTTATGGCTATCTTGATAAGACGCAGTTACAATGGCTTGAAAAAGTACTAGAGAAATATCGTGAGAAGATTAAGATAATATTAATGCACCATCCATTATTTGGTTATGATGCAAGAGGACTTGTAACCGGGAGCTGGCAAGAATTTAACAAATTATACAATCTTCTCTACCCGAGCTGGCAAGAACATAGTGATTCAGCGAAAGAGTTTCTAAGACTCGTAGAAGAATACAATGTTACCATGGTTTTAGCTGGACATATCCATACCGATAGAGTCGTGGTATACAATAATAAAACGTACTTTATAACAACGACGACAACGTGTGCAGGACGGAGAGAGTCAGACTATAGGGGCTTTAGAATAATAGAAGTAACTGATAGTGGTAGAGTACTAGGTTATTATGATCCTTCTAGAAACCCCTTTAGAGGTATGAGTTCATATAATATAGAGGTCTTTAAAACAGAGTTCAAGTGGCCAGATAATTTCACGTATTTTATAAACTATATGGCAGAAGACAGGGATAAAGGCTGGCTTACACTAGATAATGCAACCATGTATCTATACGTTAGTAAATCTCTAAATAAAGACGAATACAGGATCTACGGCAATAATTCAAGCGCGACATTTATACCTTATGGAGACTATTGGCTTGTAAAGGTTACAAATATAAGTATAGCTCCAGGTAAAGTCGTTGAAATAATAGCCTCACCCTTCAAAGATAATACCCCGCCGAAGATAAGTATGATATACTATACGCCAAAAACACCTCCGCAGAAATCTCAAATAACCTTCTTAGTGAAGGTAGAGGATAAAGGCTGGGGAGTTAGAAAAGTACAAATAATATACACGTATATGGGCAGAAACCATACTCTTCCAACATACTTTGATGGAAAATACTGGAGCAACATACTACCACCACTACCAGGTGCTAAGAATACAACGATAATAGTAGTAGCAGAAGACTATGCTGGAAATAAAGCAGTATCAAAACCAATACTAATAAGGTATCTTGTACCAACTAAGATAACTACTACGACGTCGACAGAAACAACAATATCTTCTCCAACAACAAGTTCGCCAACAACGACCACGACTACTAATACAACTACTCAATTGAACATCAGCACAACAACTACAAAGACTAAGACATCGACCACTTCTTCAACAAGCTTAACCGTTACGAGCACTCAAACATCACAAACAACCACAACGATTCAAACAACAACACCCACACGTAGTGAGACCACTACAGCACAAATCACAAGCGCTATAGATTATACTGTTATAGCTGTTATAATCATAGCGTTAATTGTTGGCGGAATTATATTGTACTTTGTAGCATTGAGACACTAACAATACTTCTAAATATAATCTGTTCTTTTTTTAATAATTCTAAACACATACAAACCTATTATAAACGAAGCTATAGAGACAATGTTAACTATTATTAACATAGGATCTATTATATCTCCCTTAGGACTATACGTCACGTTCACGTAATGTACGATAGGGTTTTTAGAAATATTTTTCAAAATTAGTGATTGATTTCTAACAACTCTTTTTCTACTATAGTATTCGACTTCAGTTCTTTGATTTTCTAAACCTCTTCCATATTTTTTGTATCCTATGGATGTATTTTGTAT
>JALUDQ010000078.1 GCA_027043985.1 Desulfurococcales archaeon | reverse complement strand
CCACTAATTACTATCTCTGCCCCTAACGCCCCCGCCGCCATGATTCTTCTTAGAGCCGCAAAAGCCGCACGCCTGAAATGATAACCTCTTTCTAATGCCATTGCCAACCTAAATGCCATGATCCTCGCATTTAACTCAGGGTTTTCAACATTCGTGACAGTTATCTGGGGATTTTCTAATCCGAAGTGCTTCTCAAATATCTGAGCTAATTGTTTGATTATAGCTCCTCGGCGCCCTATTATTATGGCTGGTCTCTCAGCATATATTATTACACGTGAACCAAGTGGTGTTCTTTGGATATCTACTCCAGCATAACCAGCTCTATAGAAGTGTTTCGCAAGATATTCGTCTATTGCTACTTTATTTATTGATTTTTCAATAAAGTATTTCTTAATGTTTACCACGGCCTCCTGGCACCTCTTCCACTATTATTTCAACATGTGTTAATCGTCTGAAACGAGGAGTAGATCTACCAAAGGCACGTGGCATCCACCTTTTGAGAACCGGGCCTTTATGTGATGCTATATGGATTATCCTTAGCCTATCGGTGTTTAAACCCTTGAATTCGGCATTGTTCTCAACGTTCTCTAATAGTCTTAGCAGATATTTTGCTGCTTTAACGGGATATCTGCCTATTGGCCACTTCCACTTGTCTGGTAGACCTTTTTTGTGTGATTGTTTGCCCTTGTATCTAAAGAAAGGAATAGGTTCTTTTAGCTCTATTACTCGTTTAAGGTATTCCTTAGCCTCCTTGACAGTCATACCCTTTATGGCTCTTGCTGCCTCATACATTATCTTAGGAGATACTGGTACATCTAGTAGTACTGCCTTGGCTGTACGATCCGGGTCCAGGTTCTTTACCGAGTAGTGCCATGTAGGCATGTCAGCTTCAGCCTCTTCTATTATCAGCCTTCCACTGATTGTACTTAAGGGTTATAAAACTACATGCTGTATTAGCTATATATCTGAATGAGGTACCTGGTATATAGGGGTGACGGTAGTAGCCTTGGAGATAGATAGACAACATATTGTGAGGATATGTAGAGAGGAATGCATTGAGATGGGTTATTCTGGCGATGCATTTAAAGACTGTGTTGACGAGTGTGTTAGAAGAGTTTTATTGAAACGTTAGTGGTAATGTACTATGCATACTAAAGAATACTATATGCTACTACTGTCAGCACTAGCTGTAGGATTCTCTATAACTGGTTTCACAGTATTCACTACCCCGATTATGGGGCTAGTCATGATTCTATTACTAGCTATTAGCTTTACTTTACACGAAATATTTCACAGAATTGAGGCAAAAAGACTAGGTTATATAGCTTTTTACAAGATAAATAAAATGGGGTTTCTTTTAACCCTAGTAAGCTTCTTTCTACCCTTTAAGATAATAGCACCTGGTGAAGTAGCTTTTTACTCAATACACAAGGTACCCTCTATTAGAGATATAGCAACTATATCACTTGTAGGACCGTTGTCCAATATATTATTAGCCGTTGTTCTTAAGATTACTGGTATTATATTAGCCATGCAAGGAATCAATAACTATATCATAGACTTAATGTTAAGGATAGGATCGTTTAATGGATACATAGCATTCTTCAACTTGATACCCATCCCTCCGCTTGACGGTTCAAAAATAGTTAGGTACTCGCTATTCCTATGGTTCGTATTACTAGTACTATCAACTATTATGTTTATCATATAGAACTAATCTTCTATACGGGTATTCCTCAGCTTCCAGGAATACCTTAGGGATGTATTCTATTAGATCTAGCGCAGTAATCCTTTCACCAAAATTCTTAAAGGCCATGTCCCCGGCTTTACCATTTATGTAAGCTGCAACTTGAGCTGCATAATAAGGATCTACGCCTCTAGCTATAAGTGCCGCCACTATACCTGTAAGGACATCCCCCGTTCCTCCAACACTCATTCCAGGATTTCCCGTCCTGTTTAATCTATATTTTTCTCTATTGCATATCACATCTACGGGGCCTTTGAGTAAAACTATTGCATTGTATTTTTCTGAAATACTTTTACATATATTTATTCTTTCTTTTAATCCATTATCCTTAACAGCATCTTTCCTACCAAGTAATATTAGTGCCTCACCTAGATGTGGCGTTAGAATAGCTCTTCCACCTAACTCGATGTTAACATTGGCTATGTGTTTTAATGCATCTGCATCTACTACTACAGTTTTATTCAATGAAATAATTGTTTTCAATGCTTCAACAACGAATTCTCTTGTTTCTTCACTTAAACCTAGACCCGGACCCAATACTATTGCATACGGGCGAAATGCTAAGAGAGCTTCTCGTAGACTACCTATATCCTTTAAGTTGAAGACTTCTCCATCCACACTATGGACGATAAGATTTGGTGAGAAAGTAGCAATAGTTCTCGCGACAGAACTAGGGGCCAGAACAAAGGCTAAGTCAGCACCACTACGTAGAGCTGCGAGAGCCGAGAGAGCAGGAGCACCACTATAAAGTTTTGACCCTCCTACTACCAGTACTCTCCCTCCAACTCCCTTATGGGCATCTACGGGTTTTCTAGGTATTCTGTATTTTACGTCACCTGGGCCAACATATAGTTCTGCTTCAACTGGTATTCCTATTTTAGCAACAACTATTTCTCCCGAATAATCTCTTGCTCGAAGAATGCCAGGTTTCAGTCTATGCATTGTAACTGTTATATCAGCTTTTACTGCTATATCTGATACCTTACCTGTATCTGGATCAACACCCGTTGGGACATCTATTGCTATCTTAAGACCATTGCTTTCATTGAATATCCTAACAGCTGATCTGATGGGCTCCCTGAGTTCTCCACGAACACCAGTACCCAACATAGCGTCTATTAGAACATCTACATTGTACGGTTTGAGTTTTTTCGGTTCCCTTATTTTCTCTACTTTAATATTCAAATCCATTCTTTCAATTATTTCTAGATTAAACAATGTATCGGGTGAAGAAATGAGCAGTTTATCGTACAATAATAACACGTAAACCTTTGCGCCCATAGCTGCTAGATGCCTTGCAGCAACAAGGCCATCACCACCATTTCCTCCCTTGCCCGCAAATACTATTATTTCCTTACCATATACATCACCGCCTAACTTAGTAGCAACTACTCGTGCAACTTCTTTTCCAGCATTCTCCATCAATAATAGTAACGGAACTCCTAGCCATACACTATTGGTTTCATAAACACGCATTTCTAGAGTAGATATCGTATCGATAACTGCTGTGTTATTCATTGGTATCCCCTAAGGACTAGGGCTTAGTCTATGTAAATTATTTATATGGAATTGATATAGTCTTTTCTACTTGCCGTAATCCCATAGTCTTTACAAATTCCGGTAATTTCTCTATTACTTGTTCAAGGTCCATTTTAATTGATCTTTTTGTACCTTCCTTCTTTATTATAACGTACTCGTTTTCTGATGATTTTAAGAGGAGAACTTTCCATTCTACAAGTGACCCATAAATTTTCAATAACATTATATAACTATACTTTCCTCTAGTTGAACGAATATTTGGAAAGATTATGTAAGCCTCTTGTGTCTTCTTTATACAGTATAAGTCTCCGTAGACTTCTATGTCATTTTTGTTCATTTTTTCTAAAGTGTTTGCATTTAAGAATATTATTCTATCGCTATTAACATTTAGGTAACATAGTTCTTTTAGGTCTAGTTCGGGTATGAGATCGCATGCTCTCCTAATTGTTTCCCCTAGGATTGTTGCTTTACACTCATATTCGGGGTCTATTAGCTTTATCTTTGCCACACTTTAACACTCTCATTAATTCCCTATTATCTATCTGGCTAATAAGCACTTTTAGAAGCACAAATACCTAACAAGCAATTAGATTCCATATTTTTAGATGTTAAAAATAGCATAAGATAAAGACGTTAGCCTTTTGCTACTCCTATGGGTCTAAGCCTAGCTACTAGTTTTGCTATCTTTACCTCATTGGCTACAAGTGCGACTCTGTCAACGTCTTTATATGCTTGAGGAGCTTCTTCAGAGACTACTCTGCGTGTTGCTGCGCGTATGTATATTCCTTGTTTACCTAGTTGTGATTCTATTTCGGAAGCTCTGAATCTCCTTATTGCCGCGTGTCTTGAGAGCCATCTACCCGCTCCATGGGGTGCGGAATACCAGGTTCTAGCGCCCTCTGGTATACCTACCATTACATAGCTTGCCGTACCCATTGAACCAGGTATTAATACTACTTGGCCTATTGGCTGGTGATCTTTTGGTATCTCTGGATGACCTGGTGGGAAAGCTCTTGTTGCCCCCTTTCTATGCACTATGACCTTCATCCTCTTATCGTCTACTAAGTGTTCCTCTATTTTTGCTATGTTATGAGCAACATCATATACTATTTGTAGATCGAGCTTGTCTGGATCTACATGGAAGACTTCGCGAAAGCTTTCACGAACCCAGTGGGTTATCAATTGTCTATTTGTCCAGGCATAGTTGGCGGCTGCACTCATTGCTGCGAAATAGTCTTGCGCCTCTCTAGTATTCCAGGGTACCGATGCAAGTTCTCTATCTGGAGGTCTTATACCATATTTTCTCATAGCTCTCTCCATTAGGAGGAGGTAGTCGCTTGCTACTTGGTGTCCTAGACCTCTTGATCCTGTGTGAACCATTACTGTAACCTGCCCTTCTTCTAATCCTAGGTGTTTGGCGATGTTCTTATCGTATATTCTATCAACTACTTGTATCTCAAGGAAATGATTTCCGCTTCCCAATGTGCCAAGTTGTGGTGCTCCACGCTCTTTTGCTCTACGTGATACCTTGCTTGAATCCGCTGTCTTCATTGAGCCTCGTTCCTCGATGTGTTCGGGATCAGTTGACCAGCCATAACCTCTACGTATAGCCC
>JALUDQ010000077.1 GCA_027043985.1 Desulfurococcales archaeon | reverse complement strand
GAAATAATAAAAGAATAGCGTGTTATATTAAGTTTCTATAAGCTAGTAGTTCTGCTATAAGTAAAGCCGTTCCTGCAGCTCCCCTAATAGTGTTATGACCTAAAACTACGAGCTTTAGCCCATTTAATACCTTATCCCTTCTGATTCTGCCAACAACTACACTCATACCGTTTCCTGCGAAGCGGTCTAGTCTTGGTTGGGGTCTATCATCTTCACTACGTACGATTACTGGTTCCCTAGGAGCTGACGGTAAATTATATCTCTTAATTTTGTTTCCCTTAAATTCTCTGAGAATTCTAGAAGCTTCTTCAGCTTCTATTTCCTCCATGGTTTCCACGAAGACGTTTTCTAAGTGTCCCTCAAGAACCATTACTCTATTACAGCTAGCCGTAACACTGAAGTCTTCTTTCTCAATTCCACTCCTAGTCATTTTTCCAAGGATCTTTAATGTCTCATTTTCAATCTTCTCTTCTTCTCCACCTATATATGGTATTATATTATCTAATATTAGCATTGATGGAACACCCTTTAGACCAGCACCACTCAAAGACTGCATAGTAACCACAACTACACGCTTCAAGCCAACTTCGTCATAGAGCGGCTTTAATGCGAGCGTTAATATAGCTGTAGAACAATTAGGTACTTTTACAATGTAGCCACGCCACCCTCTATTTCTTTGCTGACGCTCTATTATATCAATATGATCAGCATTTACTTCAGGATTTATCAATGGTATATCTGGCTCCATCCTCATACTGCTAGCATTAGATACAACTACAATACCTTCCCTAGCCAACTCTACCTCTATGTTAGCGGCAATACTTGATGGAAGTGCTGAAAACACGATATCCGGTTTATATTCAAGTATTCTCTCTATATGAGTAGGCTCAACCTTAATACCAGCTATCTTATCGGGTAAGGGTTTTTCGATGATCCATTTAACTATATCACCATACTTTCTACCACTAGACTTCTCTGATGCAGTAACAAACTCTAACTCGAACCATGGATGACTTGTTACTAGAGAAATCATTCGCTGACCAACAATACCAGTACCGCCTAGTACTCCAACCCTGTATTTCAACCTAAGCAACCCCGCTTACAATGAAGTCATGTAGAATATTTGCCATTAGGCGTACATCGTTGCCTATGGTTGATATTTTTACTAATGGTCTTCCTGGGG
>JALUDQ010000076.1 GCA_027043985.1 Desulfurococcales archaeon | reverse complement strand
TTACTCACTTTCCGGTTACGCCAAGCTGATATAATAGTGCTGAGAACATGATAGAACCCGTTCATTTTAACCGACCCAGCTAGTCCCACCATTACGCCAGTATACATGTACCTTGACTTAACTGCAAAGTATAGGGCTAGGATAGAGAACAATGCAACATATATGTCAAGCATTGCAACCATGCTCATAGCCCTGGTAACGGGTTCTATAAAAACTATTACTGCTGCAAGAAGACCAGCAGCCTCATTGAATACTTTTCTCGCAATAAGATATGCAAAGAATACTATAAGGGAGCCAGCTATGAGGCTCGGTATCTTCCAGGCAACTGGGTTATCTGATACAAGTAATGTGATCATTACAATATATTTCATGAGAGGTGGATGCTCAAGATTCAAATAATTAGCTACATCATCCCAGTCTGGGTAGGGATAACCTATTATTACAGTATAGTTTCTAGCAAGCTCAGTCAATATTTTCCGAGGTGCCTTTACAGCAATAGTGTATTCGTAACCAGCTAAAACCTTGTGAGCATAGTTATCCTTTACTATAACTCCACCATGACTTGTAATGAACTCCTTTACTTTGTTCGCGTCCTCCAGCGAGTTCACGAATATTGATGCATAACATAGATTGCCCATACAAGAGTTTGGTTCCAAGCCAAAGACTTTTCTCAATAGGTTACGGGCTGCAGATACATACCAGCATTCATCACTAACGTATTTTGCTTCGCCAGCCACAAGTCCACTAGTCATCACATAATATAATCCGTATGCAAAATAACCTATCGATAAGACTATAACTATGGCTAATACTAGTTTTTTCCTATAACGTTGGAGACGAAGCGGTAGTCTCAACGGGTATCCCTAGCTAGTAGCCTATATGCTAGGAATGATATTATAAATATAGCCGTAACCGTTATAGACCACATCACAATGTATACTCGCGTAATGATTAATACTGCATAAACTAGCATTAGAGAAGCAAGCAAAGCCAATACTAGAATTCGTATAGCATCTTCAAGTGCAGGGGGTCCAGCCTCCCTAATATTCTTCATATCTATTATTAAGAGTACTAACGATATAATACTGATAGCATACAATACCGTTAACCCGGGTACTGGTTCATAGGATACTGTTACCGGAATCTTGCCTGCGAGAACTAGTCTCCCTATACTTGCAGCTATCGAGAGAGACGCTAATGGCGCTCTATAAGATAACCCTATTGTAGCGGCATAGGATGATAATAGGGTATAGATATATATTAGTGTTGGTACGAGGAAGACTAATATCATGCTTCTATAGTGGAACATTATTAACACTAAGATGAGTGGAAGTACTAGCATAAAGGATTCTATGAATAAACCTATTCCAAGCTGTGCTAAAATACCTGATACTAGGAATACAATAATAAGTGATAAAACGTAATCAATATCCCAGTACTTCTTAACCCCCCATATCATAGCCATGATTATAAAGCCTACTATTACTCTAATTAACCCATCAACTGTTAATGAAATGACTAAGGAGGTATGAATCCACAGCAACAATACTGGTAGAGATAAGAGGAATAATAGAATGGTTCTCTTATTCAAGCGTATTCCCTCAGTGTATAGTATTCTCTGAGAACTCTTTCAATAAAGTCTTCTTTTGACGCCATTACTACTCTAGCACCATGTGATAGTAGTATGTATTTTATCTTCTCTAATCTCTCTTTTTCTTTCTCAATTATATAGCTGTATACCTTCTCTAATTTCTCGTATCCTGGTCTAGGTGTTATAAATGATGGAGTGTACGGGATGAAGAACACTATACTGTAGCCTAGAGCCTTCAGCCTATCAACTATGCTCTCCGGATCTAATACGTTCTCCATGCTGGTGAAGAAGAATATCGTTGTTGACCGCTTTGGTAGAATAGACGCTATTGTACCTGGAACACGGTGGAGAATAGTCCTATTGTGACTCGGATTTAATGTCTCTATTATATTTAGAGCTGTATACAAATACTCCCTTCTACGCGTTGGTGGAATTAAGAGGCTTGGTGTACCAGCAATGTATAATCCTATTACATCTCCTTTATCTAGTGCTGCGAGTATTAGAGATCCAGCCGCTTCTATATAATAGTCTATCAATCTTTGTGGATACCCTAGACTAGACTCTATTCCAGCGTCAACTACTATGAAGAACTCCAGTCTAACCTCGCTCATAGTTTCTTTTACCATAAGTTCTCTTAGAGGATTTCTAGCTGATATCTTCCAAGCTATTTTTCTAAAATCGTCCCCCGGCATATACTCTCTTATATGCTCTAACTCTACCCCCATACCCCTAGCTTTTACTGGATGCCCACCTGGAGGTTTAGTATACTTTATTGCAGCTGGAGCTTCTTTAAATCTTAAGGCATAGAATTGAGGCACTACTTTAAAGTAAGTTTGCGTTTCCCTTAACTCTCCTAGAGGCTTACCACAAAGACCTAAAGGACTTAATAGTATTAGTTTTACTGGCCCTATATTGTAGTCTCCTCTAACTAGTGCTTTAATCGTGTATTCTAGCTCTATGATTCCTTCTCCATCACTATAAAACGTCTTCTCACGGCTACCCTTTATGATGCTTAAGCCTTCAGGAACATGATCAACTACGTGTACTAGTCCTCTATACCCAGCTAGTTCAACAGATAATTTCACATCTATTATAGAACCGACAACCACTCTACCCGGTACTTGAGATCTACTAGCGCCTATTAACCTAATTCTCCTAGTCCTCATATAGAACCATAGTATGTCTAATAGTATCAACATTATTATTGCTAATACTGCCACCACGAATTCTAGTCTAAAAACTATAATTGAGAAGGGAAGTAGGACTACTGCTGCAGATAGTATTAGAGTCGCTCTTTCAGTCAATAATATCATTATTTTGGTACCTTAACCTTCTCTATAACTGAGTTCAGTATTCCTCTTACAGCATTATAGCTCCATAGAGGTTCTCTACTATAAGTACCTATAACATATTCAGGGCGCAGTATTATCCTATGATTCATAACGTCGAAGAAAACTGCTTTAACATCATCCGGTATAACATAGTCCCTTCCCTCACTTATTGCCGCATAAGCCCTAGAGGCATAGAGCAACATTACCTCAGCTCTAGGACTTCCACCTAAGAGAACTGAGGGATGTTCACGTGTAGCTCTTACAAGATCAACAATGTATTCTAAAATACTATCATCGACTCTCACTTTCTCGCTAATGGTCTTAGAAGCTTCTAGGACTTGTCCAGCATCTAGTATTTTCTTCACATCTATGACTTCTCCTTTAACCCTCTTTAAGCGCAACATATCTATTTCTTCACTACGTGAAGGATAGGATACTATTAAACGAAACAAGAATCTATCAAGCTGTGCCTCGGGTAGAGGATATGTTCCCTCAGTCTCTATTGGGTTCTGAGTAGCTATTACCATGAAGGGTTCTGGAAGCCTCCTTGTCTCTCCATCTATTGTTACTTGGCGTTCTTGCATAGCCTCAAGTAATGCAGCCTGAGTTCTGGGCGGAGTCCTGTTTATCTCATCAGCTAGTAGTATGTTAGTGAATACTGGGCCTGGGCGAAATTCAAACTCCATTGTTTTGTAATTGTAAACTTTTACTCCAAGGATATCACTTGGCAAGAGATCTGGTGTTAGTTGTACTCTCTTGAATTCTAGTCCAAGTGTGTAGGCGAAGGCGCGGGCGAGGTAGGTTTTAGCTACGCCTGGTACTCCCTCTAGTAAGATGTGCCCGTTTACTAGTAAGGCTATGAGAAGTCTTTCAACTAAGTGTTCTTTTCCCACTATTACCCGCGCTATTTCCTTCTTTATTTTCTCAGAATATATGTATATATCTTGGGGATTCATTTCTCAAGCGCCTCTAACCTTGCTATTAAACCATCTATTCGATCTAGTATTTCTTTAACCGTATCATGATACTCTTTTCTCTTCTTATCTATGCTTGATAGTTTTGAAGCCTTCCTATATAGTTTTTTCAAATACAATAACGCTATAGCGATCTTCAATGCTTTTATTAACCCTATCTCTTTGGATGCCCATACAATGAACTTAAATCTAAGTATAATTGCTGTGGTTAACGCCTCGCTTCTAGATATTAATGGTACTGCTCCCAACCTTTTAGATACAAGTCCTTCTAGATACCTAATTCTCTCTCTAATAATATCTAAGGCAGTATCATCAATGTACTCTATTCTTGAGGCAAGACTCTGAGACCAACGGGGAGGTTTAACCACGTGCGAAACTAGTTCCCGGCTGCCATACGTGTTTTCTAAGCAACAATAAGATGATAGTTTTAGCCCATAGTAGATTAACATTATAGTTGAAATGACCCCGGCAGCAATCATTACCAGTATTATTGATTGCTCCATTGCAGTATTTTCCCTTCAATACTCCTTACGGCTTCTCTTAAATCTTTTAACGTAATCCATTTTGGTATTCTTTTACCATATTTTAGTTCTTCAAAAGCCGATACTATAAGCCAAGCCTCATTGGCTAAACCTAGCTTATCAAATTCTAATGCTACTTCTCTAGGAGTTCTCGCTTCACTTAACCCGAGTTTTTCTAGGGATAGAAAGTATAAGTATCTAAATGATGATATAATAGCTGTTCTCAAGTCCTTGAAGTCTAAGTTATAGTCTATTTTTTCCAATGGCTCTATACTTATTCTCCCTCTCCCTAGTCTAGGGACATAGCGTCTTCTCAACTTGGCATGACTACGTGTTAACAATAATATTATAATTGTAGCTACAACTAAAGACAACACGACTACGATGACCATGTTAAGGGGATTTACATACACCATACCTTCATTAACGTTTGCCTCATTTATTTGCGGCTGAGGTATTCTTATAATAGTTAAGTCTAAGAGGAACTTTA
>JALUDQ010000075.1 GCA_027043985.1 Desulfurococcales archaeon | reverse complement strand
GACGAATATTATGTCGAATCAAATGAGACCACTATGAGCGAGATAACGGATATTGCTGGAGGATACTTTAGCTCCCAAGAACAAGAAGATCTAGTAGTAGGTGTGAACGACTATTCTCTAGGACTAAGTGGTATAACGGATTATGCGGGAGAACTATATGTAATACGCTTGTCTGGTGGAGAACTACAAGTACTAGAATTCAATAATACTAGTGGAATAGAGATATCGGCTCTAGAGTTAGGCGATATAGACTCGGATAACCAGAACGAGTTACTAGTATTAGCAAACGACTACTATGCCTCTACTCACAACCTAACACTCTATGAATGGGATAACGGCTTAAAGGTACTTGACCAAGCGTACATGGAGCCAGGGCGCTGGTATCCCTTCGAGGTCGGAACCTTCGATATTGATGGCGATGGTATAGTTGAAATACTATTATATCTAGTTGAACTAGACGAAGAAAATAACCCGGTAGGAGGTACAATAGACATATACTCATGGCTTCCCTCAGATAAGATCTTCAACTATGAGGCATCAATAGACGTATGGTCAGAGAACTTTACAATACCAGTTCCCATAGACTTGAATGGAGATGGACTAGTAGACATGGTATATGTAACCCAATACAATGGTACAATAAATGTTAGTATAGGGAAAATAGAAAACTACGTCGATCCAACCGGGCTAATAATAGGGAGAATAATAGACTCGCAGGGAAGACCAGCATACAAGGCTAACGTAACAATACTAATCCCCCATAGCTCACGAGTACTAACAACACAGACAGATCAAAGAGGATACTTCATAGTCCGAGTAGCAGCGGGAACATATCTAGTAGAAGCATCCTGGATCAACGAAGGCATAGAAGAAAACGCTAGCGCCATAGTAAGACTCTCCCCCAAGGAGAACTTAACGCTAACCCTAAGACTAAAACCAGCTGGCCCCCCGCCAACAACCACTACTACTCCAACAACTACTCCTACCCACACAGCTACAACTACATCAGCTACTACGACTACTACGAGGACAACTACAACTACTAGTTCAATGCAATCACAGACAACGCAAACCACTACTCAAACAACAAGTACTCAAATACAAAGTACTACAACTACTAAAACAAGCCCAACAACCCATACCACCACATCACCCACAACAACTACTCCTACAACCTCCTTGACAACTCCATCTAAAACAGTAGAGCCAGGAATACTTAGTGGAATCAATACATATCTGGTGATAGTAGCGGTAATAATCATAGTAATAGCAGCTATAGCAGGCATAGCCTTATCACGTAGAAAGAAAAGAGTCCAATATCCACCACCTCCACCTCCTCCGCCACCACCGCAGTACTAGGGAAATATTTTTCCAATGTAGTTGAGGTATCCTTTTTCCTCTATTACAACCTCGTGAGAATGTATTCTTTGCTTAGTTGTGTTTTCTTGAATATTAGAATACATGATAGTATCCACTATAACTGCTAGAATATTAAGGGAGGCTCGGGGGTCGCACCCTTCCTCATAGTTCCTGCTCGGTCCCCGTTAAGTCCTCATTGCCTCTAATTATTGTTCCAAGTGTTAGTGTTATATTAGGCTTTTAGCCTACTATACTGTGTACGGGGTCCGGGCTTCCTATGAAGAATATCGCCTTATTTATTGCCGCCTCAATTATACTGGTATCGGTTATTGTATCGCCTCTACCAGTACTGGTACGTGTTACTCCTCCTCCAGTTATAGCTGTCAAGAAAGTGGTAGTGGAGAAAACTACTAGTGTACCAGTAAACGTTACTGTTGGTGAAGGATCTGGTACTGGTAATGAGACTATAGGCTTTATCTGGGGGTTACCAGGTAACCCGTCATACTATGTTAGGATTACAGCACTAGACGTGTACAGTGAGAATACTTGGCGTCTCGGAAAATATAGTCTTCACGAGATTATAGGACTGCTACCAAGTAAGAATACTACGATAACAATCAGTATTAATGAGTCATCTAATTCTTCTATCCGCCTAGTTAATAACACTAGTATACCCGGGACAATATCTATTGGGACTTCTTTCTCAAACGTGACAAGCATAGTTGTACATGTAAATGTAACTAGTTTAGACCTAATACCAACGATTCAGCCGAGCATAAAGATAATACCTGTTCCCCAACCAGTCATCTACGATAATCTGAGCGAGTGGCTTAGAGTACAAATTCCACGCTTCCTAGCAGATAGTTTTAACAAGTTTATTGCCGCGAGAACCCTCTATCTAACAAATACAACAAACTACTCTATCATAGTGAAATGGCCTACCAATTTCAAGCCCTTCCCCTTCACGGCCAATAACTCTCTGGTAGATAAGGCATTATCAGTTAAAATAGCATCAATTATAGGGCCTCCAGCACACGAGTCCTCAAAGAGAATCCAAGAATACGCTCAACTACTCCGAAGAGAATTCTATACTAAAAGCCTCCGAACGCTATTAGAATACTTGATAAGCTTCCTACAAAGCGCTACAAGATATGATCCTGATCCACCGCCAACACCTAAGAATAGAGATCTCATAGACTACTTCCTATATACTTCGCTCAAGGGTAGTTGTTTGCATTACGCTACAGCATTAGCCGTATTATTACGTGATATGGGGTTAAAGGCACGCGTAGTATTGGGCTATATCACCCAACCATATAATGAAACCCATCAAGTCATACGTAATCCACCACACCTTTGGGTTGAAATATACGTTCCAGGCTATGGGTGGCTTCAAGTAGACCCAACGCCACCAGTAGCATCATCAGAGCCTAGCCCGAGAGTTCTATCAGGGGTAGAGAAGAATATCAGCAGATATGTTTCGGGGGAGTTTAAACGAGAAGTAGAATCCTATAAGAGAACAAATAGGCTTAACCCAAGAGAACCAGTTGAAGTTAATGGGACAAAAATCAATAATACAAGGATTTCAACAACTATAACTACTATAACAATTAGAAACACTAATACTAGTAGTCTTCAAGTAAACTTGCAGTGGATTGCTTCAAGCCTAGTAGGAGCGGCTTTAATGGCCTATACTAGCATTATGATTGTAAACTTCTATGAGAAAAGGAGGAGGAGACTAGGAGAGAGCGAGGTTAAGGAGCTTCTCCGCGAAATAGCGTTGAAGAAGAATATTAGTTTACCAGTAGACTATATGACTCCTAGAGAAGTAGTATCAAAAATAATAGAATACTATCCAGAGCACATTAAACTAGAACTTATAAAATTCCTAGAAGCCTATGAAAAGTCAAGATATGGTGGGAGAAGAGAACTCTTAGACGAAGCGCTTCGGAGACTAAGAAACATATACAGTATGGTGTAGTAGAGCATTGGAGCTAGGACTCATATTAGGGTTAATATTGATTCTAGGAGCATATATGGGCTTACTAGTATACTATGACGGTATTCTAAGGCTAAGATTCCCACCACTACTTGTAGGGATAAAGGGGAGGATTTATCCTTTAGAAGAATTAATTATTGGAAAGAAGATTAAGGGGCAAATAGACCCATTAGAACTAGAATCAATCTATACGAGGAGAGACCAGGCACTAGGGTATACTAGCGTCTTCATAACTACAGTATCAGTTCTCGGTGCAGCAGCAATCATAATGTTAATTATTGTGGGAGAAACACTGCTTATCATAATACCTCTATCCCTCATACTATACCTCCACTTATACGTTTACAATTGGTCGAGGAACGTTAGAATAACCCACTATATACGTGAGAGCGAAGACTCCTATATAATAGGAATAGACGTTAAGGCTTCGATTAACTCTAAGATAATGGTGGTAAACGAGCCTCCAGTAGGAGAAGTCTATGGTCCAACGAGAGCATATGGTGAAGGTCATGTACGATTAGAGTATATTTGGAAGCCAATACAGAGTAAAAGATACTCCTGGAAACCACAGCTAATACTAGTAGAAGAAGCGGAGAAGCTTATGAGACTAGACTTCTCAAAAAACATAACATTCACAGTAGAACCTGCTCTCAAAGTAGAAGCTAGGGGAAAAGAGGGTAAGAAAGGATTTGGAGAACACGTTGGCCTTAGACTCTTTGGGACTATACGTGAACCAGAGGTTGTTGGAGTTAGAGAGTACATGGTGGGCGATAGGCTAAAAGACATTATCTCGAAGAGTTTATTGAAGCCAGGTGGCCCAAGAGTTAGAAAGTATAAGGAATTATTAGAGGGTTCTACGAGGGGAGAAGAGGTCTCCCATAATAGGATTGCATTCATATTAGGTGATCTAGCTCGCTTATCTAGTAATTACCGTGGAAAGATACTCTCGCTCATCCAGTCATTAGCCATAGATCCCCGTAACGATATTCGCGTTTTCATAGACGTTAACGGTGAACTCTACGAGGCTCCACTAGACGGCATCATTGAGATAGACTTGGATGGTCTTAGGAAACTAGATGATAGTATCCCCTATGAGTTGGATAGAGTTTTCATAGACCCCTCAATTACCGTGGGTGTCCCATTAGATAAAACGGTAGTCGTTCTCCCCTATGATTGGCGTGTAGAGGTTTTAGAATCCTATAGGAATGCTTGGAAGAAATATCTTGGTGAAATAGAAGATGCGTTTGGATATGTTGAGAAAATATAGCGTCATAGACGTGGAAGGCCTCTTTCTCAACGTACCATTACTATTATTCGAATACAATGCTATCACAAGAGCCGTGGAAAATAGTATTCCCTATATCATGGTATTAGTATTATTATTTGTCCTCGGATTATTCTTCAACAAGTATACTGGTACAGCATCCATATTGTTGTTAGGTTACCTAGCCTACATGTTGAATCTCAATGCATTATTATTTGCATCAATATGGCTTACAAGTATAGCTATTTCAAATAAAACCAGATTCCTAGACAAATTATTATCATATATGTTCATTCTATCATTTAGTG
>JALUDQ010000074.1 GCA_027043985.1 Desulfurococcales archaeon | reverse complement strand
GGTCTTATAATATTCTCTCAACGTGTTCGCTATATCAGCTTTCTCCCTAAAGGATTTAAACGCGTTGAACATTACTGCCTGGTATTCTTTCCTGTTCTCATAGTATTTCTTGATTATTTCTTGGAGCTTATTCTTGAATTCACGGTATTCTTGCTCGTCTATTTCTCTTGCTCTCGGATCGGTGTAGATGTTTATGAATTCTCTTATATCGTTACCAAACAACCAGCCGTTTACACCATCCTCTATTAACTCTAATGCTCCACCATCTCTTGACGACAGTGTTGGCACGCCATTTATCCCGGCTTTCATATAGCTTGTTCCACAAGCCTCCCATCCCGAGAAGGGTGTGAATAATAAGAGGTCGCTTCCCGCGAGAATAGTCTTTGCCTTAGATACATCATAGTCATGTACTAATACCACATTCTCATAAGTATCGTGTAGTTTCTTGAACCACTTGAATGTCCCTATGCCCTCCTGGTCATGTGGGTGTGGCTTACCCGCTAATACTATGATTGCATCTAATTTGCCCGCTGTTTCCTCTACTAGTTTCGCTATAAAGTATGGTCTCTTATACCTCGTCACTCTTCTAGCCCACGATATAATCATTTTTTCTGAACTATAGTCTATGTTCTTGTACCTCTTTAGTAGTTGTAGTAGCTCCTCCTTTACCTTAAGGTGAGTGTCCCAAAGGCTAGCAGTAGATGGGTTATTAGCTATCTTCTTTATTTCCGGATGAGTCCATCTCTCAACGTCTACGCCGTTGGTAACGTATTTTATCTTACCCGCATGGTGAGGGAATACTGATTTAATTACATCTAATTGCTTCTGGGATACAACGAAGGCTTCTTTTGCTTGCGTTAAACCTATCTCTGTTAATACTACTTGAGGTGATGTTAGGGTCCAGCCGAATTCTCTTTCAATGTATTCTTTCGGGAAGGTCGGGTGTCCCCAAGGTCCTGGTGTATGTATTACTATGCGGTACTTACTGTTTACTGGTAGGATTAGTGTTAGTAGAGCTGTATAGGCTTCCTGTAAGTCTATGTAGTCTATGTTCTCCACGCCGATGTGATGTTCTATATAGTATGCAGAGGCTTTTGCTAGGAGAGAGTATTTGTAGAATTTTTCTTCAAGACTATCCTCAATGTATATTCTATCGGTTAACTTCCTAGCCCACATAGGGCATACTGCTTCGAAGAAAACTGCTCTAGCACTACCATGCCTATAGGTCCAAGGCTTTATTATCACGTCCTCGTTTTTGAGGCGGATAACGAATTCCTCACTGGGTTTAAGCATTTCATAGAATTCTCTGGGATGATGCTGGGGTTTTGCTATTACTTCTTCTCCATGGAACTCGTAGTCTACGTATCCTCTACGGTAGAATAGGGTTAACACAACATAGTCTAGTCCAAGCCTACTGGCAGTATAGAACTTATCTCCTTCAAGTACTCCTAGTCCTCCAGCATAAGTGTACCCATAGTCTAATGCGAAGTCTGGTGTAATGCTTACAATAGTCAACTTATATGTACCCTTTGCCTAAGAGGGAAGGATATGTATAAAAAACCTTGAGCAATCGTTCTCGTTCCCCTAACAGTGGGAAAAGAATACTAGTTCAAGCCTTCTCTAATAGTTTAACGAACTCTCTCATCCAAGCCGGTATGTCTGGGGGCACTCTAGCTGTTACTAGGTTACCGTCTACTACAACCTCCTTATCCTCCCATAAACCACCAGCAGCTTTCACATCATCTCTAATACCGATATAGCTTGTAAGCCTCCTACCCTTAACAACGCCAGCCGATATAAGGATCTGGGGACCATGGCATATTGCTGCAACGGGCTTATTCTTCTCGAAGAAGTGTCTAACTATTCTAACAGTATCCTCGTAAATCCTTATCCTCTCTGGTCCTCTTCCACCCGGAAGCACTAATGCAACGTATTCTTCTGGGTTCACCTCACTAATAGTCTTGTCTACTCTAACACTATACCCGTGTTTGCCCACGATATCCTTTTTCTCCTTAGAAGCTATCTCAACAGTATATCCCAGCTCTTTTAACCTATAGTACGGGTATAGGAGTTCTATATCCTCAAAACCATCAGCTGATATTATGAGTACTTTACCCTTGACCACGTCTCACACCAATATAGCATAGACTCTCGTGTAAACGTATAAAGATTTTGCTTTCAAGTACCCAGATATACAATGGATTATTGGATCATATGTTTTCCTTTCTATTATTCTCCTTTTCTCTTCTTATATTTAGATAAATAGAAGACTACGATAATAGCTAATACCACGATTATGGAAACTATAGTTGGCTCAGGTATAGGAACCACTTCTGGGCTCGTAGTATCGTAGAGCCAGTCTACTGAACGCGTAGTATAGCCTACAACAGCTACCTCTTGTGAGAAACTAGCTTTCGAGGAGGGAACGTAGACTAGGAGTTCACGTGTTCCACCAGGTGTTTTCAAGTAGTCTATTAGGCTGATTAGACTCCAACTCCATGATGTCCCATTACCTGTATACTCGTAGAGTCTCGGGATGTATCCCACACTCATCTCTACTAAGTAGTCTGCTCCTATCCCGCCTATACTATAGCCAGTAGACGTATTGTTATCCGCATCGATAAAGAACTCGTAGATAGCTGTCTCCTCACCACCATACCAGGGTATGGTTCCATTCAACGTGAAGCCTAGGTATAGTCCACTACTGTTTAACGTAGTGTTTAGCCACGTGACATCGAGTTCAGATACATTTACATCTCCGATTGGATCAGGTTGTTTTACGCTCCATATGGGTGCCTTCACGGTTAAATGACATATATAATAGTCTCCAAGTGGTTCAGCAGCACTAGTGTCATTCAGTGGTGCGTGGTCTACTTCACCACTAGTATTCTGTGTGTAGATGCGGAAATAGTATTCTGGTTTGCCTCCTATGTCGGCTAATGGTATGTATACCCCAACATAGCTTGTACCGTTACCTCCAAAAGGTGTCAAATCCTCTATGTAGCCGTAGGTAGAATTATAGAGGGCTGCAGTTAGAACACCGCTTCCATTCAACCTTACTACTGCAACGTACTCGTAATCCCATGTACCATTGTTAGCTGAGTCTAGATCAGAATCTATTTGTACAGCCCAGTACTTGTCTACACCTGTTTTATTAGTTATCGTTGAAGCTACTGTGATGTTTACCTCAAGATAAGTTGTATTGTTACCACAGTGTACGCTTACTACATCTAGGTCTCCGAAACCCTCGTCGGGGTCTGCTCCTATAATACTAGTTGTTATCTGGGCATTAGCTGTAAGGATATCTAGCATTAAAGCTAGGATTAATAAAAAGCCGAGGACTCTAAGTTCTAGTTTTATTCTTGGTGTGACTGTTATTCTATTTCTAAGCATAGCTCTCTATTACTTATCATTAGTATTCAATAATTATAAGTCTTCCGTAAAACAAGTAGATTGGCTAGATAAAGCAGCGTTATATAATATATCAGCTCCGGTGGAGGCTCCCCATCTCCCCCAAGCATTGTTTCGGGGGTGCGGAGACGTGCAAACATCATCATCTAGTATTATCTTTATTCTAGTCTGGATACTTTACTGTATCCCTCGCTACGTGTAACCATGTATACTGTGTCGGCTGCGTCTTCTAGTTCGCGGTCATGAGTTACTATTATTAGCTGGGGTAGTATTTGCTGGGTCTTCTCGATACTCGCTCTCAGTATTCTTACTAGTTCCCTCCTCCGCTCTTCGTCGAGATGTATTGTCGGCTCGTCGAGTATCATTGATTCTACTCCAGCTCCGACTAAAGCCTTTGCAAGAGCTAGGCGTAGGGCTATTGCAAGGGCTACTCTCTCACCACCACTTATTGCTTCTACTGGTTGTTCTCCCTGAGGTGTTGATACTGTTATATTGAAGTCGTCGTCTAATGCTACGTCGCTAAATTCTAGGTTGAATCTAGATATAATGTCTTTTAGATAGTATTCTATTAGGCTTCTCGCTTGAGCACGGATGATTTTCTGTAAACCATCTTTACCGTAGAGTTTCCGTATGTTTTCTAATAGTTTTAGGTAGCGTTCTATTCTCTCTTTTTCTTTTAATGCCTTCTTGGCTTTCTCCCATTCCTCTCTTCTCTTCTCTATTGTTTCATTGAGTTCTCTGAGAGAACCCTCTATTTCAGCTACTTCTTTCTGTAGTTTAACTAGTTTATCACGTATTTCTTCTACGAGTTCACGTGTCTTAATGTATTCTTCTTCGCTATAGTTTAGTTCTCTAAGCTTTTCTTCAACTACTCTTAAGTTGTCTTCTCTCTCCCTTAACCTCTTTAACACGCTATCGTATTCTCTTCTTCGCTGTCCGAGTTTTGATGCTTTTTCCTGGAGTCTGCCCATCTCTATTCTTAGTAGGTGTAGTTCATCGCGTAGCTTATCGAAAATGCTTCGAGGCTGGCCAAGTTTTTCTTCAACATTTCTTATAATCTCTTCTAGTCTCCTAGCTTCTTCAAGCTTCTCGTTTAGTTCTCTAAGTTTTTCCTCAAGACTTCTCTTCTCTGCTTCTAGCCTCGTTTTCTTCTCGTAGTATTTTTCTAGTTCTTCTAGTTTCTTCTTCTCTTCTTCGTAGCGTTGCTCTAGTTTCTTATATTCATTGTATTCTTCTTCTCCAAGCCTTACCTTTTCCTTTAGTTTTTCAATGGTTTTTTCTAGTTCTTTTAATTCGTTTATTATTCTCGTGAGCTCTATGTAGTCTCTTTGAGCCTTCTCTAACTCTCTATCTATTCTATCAAGCATTGCCTTAATGTTCTCCTTGTCCTCAACTAACTCTCTTATACGCTCCTCTAGTTTCTTCTTTTCTTCTTCGTATTGTTTGATTAGTTTTTCCTTTAGAGTAGGTGTAAGTGGTTGTCCGCAGAGAGGACATCTATCCCCTTTAATACTCTTCAAGTTACTTATTCTCTCCTCTATCTCCTTGATTCTTGCTTGCTTAGTCTTTATCTCGGCTTCAATGCTATTGTATAATTC
>JALUDQ010000073.1 GCA_027043985.1 Desulfurococcales archaeon | reverse complement strand
CCAGCTTCGAAGACCTACAAGCACCACTATATGCTACTCTCAGAACACTAGGATTCAATGTAATGTCCAAGAAGATAGAACACCAGCTATTCATTAATGGAAGAGCTGCAAGGATAATTATTGATGGAGAGAAAAGAGGGGTTCTCGGAGAAATAAAACCTGAAATCCTAGAACTCTTCCAGATAAAATACCCTATAATACTATGTGAGGTAAACCTAACGGGAATATGGAATAAGCGGAGAAAATAAGAAGCCAGGTAAACTATGTGTAATAAATGGGCGGTGGCGTCAACCCCGCTCCTATCGGAGAGAGCCCGCCTAAAAAGGGGCTATAAGAGCCCGCAGTGTGGGCGGGTGTTAGCGGTAGGGGACAGCCACCGCCCCTACTCTCTTGTCCTCTGTGAATACTTTTAATCTGGGATTGATATTTTAGGATATGTTTATTGAGGACGTAGAATGCTAAAGCATGGCTGAGAAAGGGTTCGTAGACCATGAATAGGTTTGAGCTAGTAACAAGAAATCTCGTAGAAATCATAACTGTCGATGAACTTAAAAGACTTCTCGAAGAGAAAGAGGAGCCTAGGGCATATATAGGTTACGAGCCAAGCGGATTATTCCATATAGGATGGCTTATATGGGCTATGAAGGTACGTGATCTAGTTGAAGCTGGCTTCGACATGATTATATTGGAGGCCACATGGCATGCCTGGATCAATGACAAACTTGGCGGTAATATGGAGCTCATAAAGAAGGATGCTCTATATGTAAGGCACGTCTTAAAGGCTCTGGGTATAGATGTATCAAAGATAAACTTTGTTGATGCAGAAGACATGGTTAGCGATAAGAGGTACTGGGAAATCCTATTACGTGTTGCTAAGAATACAACCTTGGCTAGAATGAAGCGTGCCTTAACCATAATGGGGCGTAGAGCAGAAGAAGCAGAAATGGACTTCTCTAAACTCATATACCCGGCTATGCAGGTAACCGATATCTTCTACCTAGACGTCGATGTAGCCTTAGGTGGAACTGATCAAAGAAAAGCACACATGCTTGCAAGAGACGTAGCGGAGAAACTCAACTATAAGAAACCCATAGCGATCCACACACCATTATTAACGGGATTACAGGGAGCTAGGAGAATGGATGCCTCAAAGATAGATGAAGACGTATTCGCTGTTGAGTTAAAAATGAGTAAATCTAAACCAGAGACTACTATCCTAGTACATGATTCCCCAGAGGATATTAGAAGGAAGATAAGGAAGGCTTACTGTCCAGCCAAGGAAGTGAGATTTAACCCTATAATAGAGATAAACAAGTATATACTCTTCGCCCAAAAAGATTTTGTACTACATATTGAGAGACCCGAGAAATACGGTGGACCCATAGACATTTACAGCTATGATGAGCTAGAGAAGTTATTCGTTGAGGGAAAAATACATCCACTAGACCTTAAGAATGCTACAGCAGACGCATTAATTAAATTCCTTGAACCAGTTAGAAGATATTTTGAAGAAAACAAAGAAGCTAAGAACCTCCTTGAAACCTTAAAGTCCTCTACTCTAACAAGATAACACGTAACCTCACACACTCATAATTACAACATGAATCTCATAAACGAGAATAGGGTTGAGAACAGGAATCTCTCCGAAAAATCAAGGTGTATAGGATGGCTAAGTACTTGATAAAAGCAAGAATAGAAGTAGATGGAATAGTAGATAAACCAGATGTAATAGGCGCTATTTTTGGGCAAACAGAAGGGCTCTTCGGCTCCCAACTAGATCTACGCGAACTACAAGATAAGGGCCGAATCGGTAGAATACAAGTTGACCTAAAAGTACATGGAAATAAGACAATTGGAGATGTTGTTATCCCATCCAATCTTGATAGAGTTGAAACCGCTCTCGTAGCAGCAATGCTTGAAACCGTTGATAGAGTCGGACCATATCCGGCTAAGCTAAGAGTAGTAGATATCGTAGACCTAAGAATAGAGAAGATCAAGAAGATAACCGAGAGAGCCAAGGAGATACTCCAGAAGTGGAGCATGGAGAAAGCCCCAGATCTAAAAGAAATCTTGTCAGAAATAGCTGAAGTACTAAGAACAAGCCAGATAACAAAGTACGGCCCAGAAGGTCTACCAGCCGGCCCCGATATAGATAAATCAGACACCATAATCATAGTCGAGGGAAGAGCAGACGTACTAAACCTATTAAAATATGGCTACACAAATGTTATTGCAATAGAAGGTGCGAGAAGCAAAATACCCGATACAATAATTAGACTATGTAAGGAGAAGAAATGCATAGCCTTCGTCGACGGCGACCACGGAGGAGAACTAATACTCCGCGAACTATTAAGAAGCGTTAGACTGCACGCCATTGCAAGAGCACCGCCCGGAAAAGAAGTTGAAGAACTAACTGGGAAAGAGATCTCACGTGCACTCAAGAACATTGTCCCAGCAGAGCAATACAAAGCCCTACTAGAAAAAGAACACAGAAGAGAAAGACCTAGAAGAACTGATAGAGAAGAAAAACGAGAGTCTAGAGAAAGAGTTGAAGCAAAAGCAGAGAAACCAATACAACCAATAGAACAACCCACGACACCAATAGCTCAACCAGCAAGTGCAGTAGAAGTCTCACAGCCGCAACCAATAGTAGAAGTAAAACCCCAAGAAGCCGTGGAAAAAGTTACTGAAGTAGGAAAGGCAGAGAAACCCAGACCACCTAAAGGCCTAGAAGAATATGTCATAAGCTTTCCTGACTCAGTTCTAAATGAGGCAAAAAAGCTGCAAGGTACTCTTGAAGCGATACTATACGATGAGTCATGGAATATTGTTAAAAGACTGCCAGTAAGAGACCTCTTTGACGAATTGAAGAAGATTGAGCCGGGTAAAGTCTATGCTATAGTATTTGACGGTATAGTGACTCAGAGACTAGCAGATATTGCTTCTGAGAAAAAAGTACGTTTGATCGTGGGGGCTAGGATAGGTGGTATATCTAAGAGACCCTATGATGTAGAGATGCTGACCTTTAACGATATATTATGATTTAATCATATCATACTACTTTTTAAAGAAATCAAATAATGTTTTCTGCCCCCTCGCACCAGCCTTTAGCTGCTTCTCCGTTATACCAAAGTATCCTAGAATTCGCAGTGCAGCGGGTATTATTTGATGATCTATATAGTAGTTATGGTCTACATCATTGACTGAAACCATAAAGTACGGGTAAGCCCTTGATGAGACCTTGCCACCACCTTTTACAATAACGTATCCTATTTTATCGCCTTTACTGACCTCGAATCCCGCCTCCTTCATTCTCTTTGCAGCAGTAACATGGGGGGCGTCAACACTGTATTCTTCTAGTTTCTTCGATAATGTTTTCCATATTATTAGTTTATTCAATGGTATCTTATTATTGGTTAAGTCACTTATTACTTTCCTAACGTATTCTATTGCCTTAGATGTATCTCCTTCCTTCAATATTATCTCAACTATTTTCTCTTGGACTTCTTTTGCTAGTTCAGACCAGTCTCCACGTACTGCCTCGAATCCCACTATGTCTATTCTTCCATCAGCTAGGAGACCAGCGTATCTCTTCTTAGCTTCAGTGAAGAATACTCTTTTATAGATCTTGTCTATTTTGATCTCGAATCCTAGTTCTTTCTCTATTATCTCGATAAATTTTTCTACTTTATCTGGAATATATGTTACGAACAATGAGTCTGTATCACCATAAATCACCTTGAGTCCTAGTTTCCTAGCTATCTCAATTGCTTTTCTAATAGTTTGTCTACCCCAAGCCGTTACGGCTTCCGCTCCCTCCTTACAATACCATCTCGCACCTACCCAGCCCATATAACCATAAGCTGCATTAGCCAGCACCTTCAACGCTTTTTGACGCTCATTTAATACACGATACTCATAGCTATCGGGATCATATTTTTTCATGAGGTTCTTTACTTCTCTTCTAAGTTTAAGTAATGTTTCAAGAACTCTCTTAAAGAATCCTGGTGGTTCTTTCCGGAATCTATGGCCTACTTCTGGTGCTATCCAACAACCATTTTCCCCGCATTCCTCGGGGTTTCTAACGAGTGTATCGGGACCCACATTGTATTTTATCATTATGTTGGGATACATGGAGCTAAAGTCTAGCACAGCGATATTCTCGTGCACTCCCCTAACAGGTTCTAAGACTATTGCGCCTCTATAGGGCTCGTAGGGTCTCTCTACTCTATTTGGTACGAGTTCATTATAGTGGTAGGCAGCGCGCATTAAGTGCCATTCTAGTCTAAATCCAACGCTTGCAGCACCTACTTGGTCTAAGGGTAGGCCAGTGAGACTTGAAAGCTGTATTGCGAAGGGTAGGAATTTATCGCCTAAACCGTAGGTTGATTTTACATCGTCTTCAGCATATTTTAATAGTATTTTTCGCTTGCTTGGATTATCCCAGAACTCGGGTATCTGGTACCATTCAATTATAACTCGCTCGGACTTCTTCATAACACCTAGATAGTCGGCTACATTTTCCAGTGTCTTCACTTTTATCTCTGGTATTTCTTCAGCAAAATCATATAAGTCTACGTTGAGCCTACCAGCAATAGATACATGACCGTAAACGCTTGTTGCTGGCTCGCTATCCTTTCGTCTCCCTATATCCAGTTTTAAGCCAAGTACATGTACACGTTCGAGTAGGTAGGGCCAGTCGAAGTGATTATTATTGTATCCCATTATTATGTCTGGATCGTATTCTAAAACGTATTCTACGAATTCCCTTATTACTTCTCTATCATCGTGATCTTCTGCAACGAATAGTTTTAAATCGCCTCTATCGTTCATTGCAGATATTATTATTACTGGATCACGCTTAGGATTAGGGCTCCCTTGCTTACTATATACTTCTATATCGAAGGCAAACATTCTTAGACTTGGCGGTCTCTGCTGCTCGCTTTCGGGTAAAGGCTTGGGTGGCTGCTTGGCTATGAATTCCTTTTGTACCCGTCCCCTATATTGAGG